>JAFUMP010000029.1 GCA_017482685.1 bacterium
CCGCAAACGGTTTTTCACGTAAAAATCGTTCTCTTATCTTTTTAAGAACAGGCATGTCTTTAAGCGCCCATTCAATATTGTTTTTACCTTGTTCTGCTAAATTGATATCTTTAATATCAGGTTTAATTCTTGTAATTTCCATAATCTATTCCTTTAAATTTGCTACACTTACAGTGTATATTTTATCACTAACATGAACAACAGCCCATCTGAGTGGGTTAATGTTGAGTTTTGTTAATTCTTCTTCAAAATATTCTGTTGTCGGATTTTCATTATTCGGTATCTCTACTAATATTGATTCTACTTGCATTATTTGTCCTTTATTGCTAACTCAAAAATAATGATGGTGCATTGCAATGCACCCTACTATCTCACCCAGCAATTATAAATCTTAATCTACATGCGTATAAAAATTACATTCTTTTTTTAAAAGCCCCAACTTTTCTCCGAATTGTCTATATTTATTAGCAAACCATTCTTTGATTACGTTAGTTTTTTCATTGCACCACGTTTTATCATTAATTCTTTTGCTTCATCAATTGGAAGGTTTTTTAATTCTTCAATAGAACATCTTGTACTTTTCTCCAGATGTTTAATAGTTTCTTTTGATAATTGATATTTTATTGCAGGTACATTCATTTGACTTACCCCTATATTACCCCTATATTTAATCCTTTACCCCTATTCTACAGTTACGGATTTCGCTAAATTTCTTGGTTGATCAACATCTTTGCCTAAAAATTCTGCAATATAATAAGCTAATAACTGTAGTGGAACAATTGCAAGAGCTGGTGAAAGCATTTCATCAACTTCAGGAACTCTAATTATTGATTCAAATAAATCTTCTAATTTTTTATCTGTTGAATTTGTTAATGCTATCATTCTTGCATTACGAGCTTTTGCTTCTTCTGAATTTGAAAGTATTTTTTCGTAAACTTTGCCTAGCATTAAAATTGAAAGAACTGGCATTGATTCATCTAACATAGCAATTGGGCCGTGTTTAAGTTCACCGGCAGTGTATCCTGTTGCATTAATATAGCTAATTTCTTTTAATTTTAAAGCTCCTTCTAAAGCTGTTGGGAAATTAATTCCCCTTGCTATGAAAATAAAATCTTTTGAATTTGCAAACTTCTTAGCGCAAGCTTGAATTTCTTCTTTGTGCGCCAAAATTTCTTCAATTTTTTGAGGTAATATAATTAATTCGTGTTTTAATTTTTCTAAATTATTTTTCCCTTTTACTTCAGCCATATAGATTGCTAATAAATAGAAAGAAAGTACTTGAGCCATATAAGACTTTGTCGCAGCAACTGAAACTTCTATTCCAGCGTTTACAGGTATTAAACTATCAGCTTCTCGAGCCATAGTAGAATCAGGGCGATTTGTTACGATTAAAATATGTGAGCCAAGCGCTTTTGCTTGTCTTACAGCAGTAATTGTATCAGCGGTTTCACCAGATTGCGAAACTCCAATTACAAGAGTCTTTTCATCTGTAATAGTTCTTCTGTAGATAAACTCACTTGCAGGTTCAACATCTACTGGTATTCCACAAAAATCTTCTATTATATACTTACCTATCATTGCAGCGTGTAAAGAAGTTCCGCAAGCAACGATTTGGATACGATTAAGTTCTTTTAATTTATCTTTATTCAAAGTAACTTCGTTTAATGTAATGTTTTCATCCATCGCGCGAAGTTTACCTGAAAGAACATTTCTAACAACATCAGGCTGTTCATGGATTTCTTTTAGCATGAAATGTTTATATCCCATTTTGCTTAAAGCTACAGGCTCCCAAGGAAGATGCTCTATTTTCGGTTCTAAAATGTTTTTATTTGCATCAATGTATTTCATGGAATTAGGGGTTAATGTCACAATTTGATTATCGTCAATGTACATTGCTTTTTTTGTATGTTGAATAATTGCAGGAACATCAGAAGCTAAATAGTATTCGTTTTCACCAATTCCAACTAAAAGTGGCGCATTTCTTCTTGTTGCAACAATTGTATCTTTAACATCTTGGTGAATAACGCAAAGAGCATAAGCTCCTTCAATTTCTTTTGTAGCTAATCTTACAGCTTCTGTCAAATCTTTAGTTTGAGCGAATTTTGAAGCAACTAAATGTGCAACAGTTTCAGTATCTGTTTGTGAACGGAAAGTGCATCCATTTTTTTCTAATCGTTCTCTTAGTTCTTTGTAATTCTCAATAATTCCATTATGAACAACTGCAACTTTTCCGCAGTTACAAGAGTGAGGATGAGCGTTAACTGTTGTTGGAGCACCGTGAGTTGCCCAACGGATGTGACCTATGCCAATTGTTGATTTTTCAACATGCTCTTTTTTTAGGGCAACAACATCTTTTAAGTTTTGAAGTTTTCCTTCTGCTTTGTATAGCTCAACTTGTCCATTTACAGAAACTGCAACGCCAGCAGAGTCATAACCTCTATATTCAAGATTAGTTAGCCCTTCCAATAGAATATTAAGAGCTGATTTACTTCCTATATATCCAACAATTCCGCACATACTTACCTCTCTTTAGAATTTATACCCTCATTTTATCATAAAATTTTTTTGTGCTTATTAAGATTTTTTAAAGACTTTTTTTAAACCTAAAATTGCTAAAATCGCAAGTACAATTCCACCAAAAACTTTAGCAAAGTTAAAAGCATTACGTTTTTCTTCGATTTTTGAATCATTGTAAATATCTTGATTTAAAGCTTTTATTCTTTTGTTGGCATCCCTATCATTATAAAGATGCATTGTTGGCAACGTATTTGGTGCAGTAACCGCTTTTTTAGGTGGTCTTTGCACTTTTGCATTAGTAGAATAATGAGCATTTAAATTTTGAGTGTTGTTTATTTCTGACATATTCTAGAACACATCTCCATATCGTAAAAGTTTTTGTAAATTAGATTTTGGAAGATACATCATACCCGTTTGGGGCGGTAAATCTGGTATTTTTTGTATAATACAATCTTTAATGTATTCATTTGCATTTGGATCCATAAACCTAAACCCTAATTTATAGAAAAATTGTGCAGGCGAAGATTCTTTCCAGACTGGAGCACAGAATGTTACAATTCTTCCTTCCGCCTTTGAATCAAAGAACGCTTTTTCTGCTAATCCTTTTAACGCTTCAGTACCAAGTCCACATTTGACTTTAGGTGATTGAATGTAATCTATAACGTAGGAATTTTTTAAATATTTTAACTTTCTTTTTGGTTTTGGAGATTGGAAAAAATTTGAAGATCTATGAGATTCAATCTCTTCTTCTACAATATCAACATAGTCGTCATCTATTTCTCCTGCAATAATTATATTATCACCACGTTTAAATTTTTTGACTCGTAGCGTCGCTTTTTCCTTAATAAGAGGAGTTTTAAATGATAAAATTGGTGGAGTTGCTACGCTAAAGTGCGAAGTGTTTGTTTTAGCGACACTCATCTGTTGCATACGAGTGTCAACATTTGTAATGTTGTTAATCATACGTAAACCTAACCTAAATTTCTAACCTTATATATATAAAGTTTTTTTGTTGAAAAAAATTGCTTTTTTTTATAAAGAAGAAAAGATATTTTAACAAAACTTTACATTCTCTAAGTTGAAATATTAGTTAACAAAACTATTGTCAAAATTAATTAAATTATATAGAATAGTAAAAACCCACTTAATAAAAATTTACTTTAAGGTTCTTAACAATTGGGGATGTAAGTAACAAATTTTATTATTACGAGTTTTGAGATTAATAATAGTGTGTATTAATACAAGGAGACATTCATGAAGGTTAACGCTATCAGAAGTGCTTATGTTGCAAATTTGCAACAGAAAAATTTGCGTATTAATAATATCCCACAAGAAACGGGGAGCTCAGCTCAGGAAGGAGTTTCCGTTATATCTTTTAGAGCTGGAAACAAAGCTCAGGCAATTGAGTGGTGCGTAGAAAATAAACCTTATTTTCAAAATGGTGGTGTAGCAACTGCAATTTCTGATAGAAGAACTTTAAGAGTTTCTGATGCTGATCCAATAGTTGATGCAGCTCGTAGAAAAAATATAATGACGGAACCGCTTTCAAGTAAAGCTTTTGCGATGCCTTTTTATAATGGTTCTCTTAAATACGATAGCGAAGCTGGTATTTTGAAAAACGTTGAAGTTCCAAAAATCCCGTCAGGATTACCAGAGAATAGTCCTTTTAAAAAATATGAAGGTAAATATTGTCTTATAAATCATCCGAAGTTTCAAAATTATGTTAACGAATTAGAATTTTTTACCAAAGAAGGTGGCGTAAATCCGATTACTAAGCAAGACAATTTAGCTTTAAATAAAAATGTTTTCATTTTGGAAGAAGTAAGTGGTGCTGCTAAAAAAATGGATTTTGGTGGAGTTGGTGATACGAAGATAAATCTATTCCGAGTCTATTATGATAAGGGTGGAAAACTTGTGCCAACGAATGATTTCCAAATATTTACAGATGTACAAGCGACTTGGACTGGGCCTTATAAAGAAGGTGGCTATGCATCATCTTCTGGTTTGTTAAGTCAAACTTGGAAGGGCAATGGAGATGCTAGATCAGCAAAAGCATTTGTAGAATTGACAGAAGATATTTGTGCTGATATGAGTAAAAACGGTACAAAATTTGATCCTGCAACTATTGTTTGTAATGATTCACAGGCTTCATATAGTATTGAATACATGGCACAAAAATCAGCTGAAGGTAAAGAGTTTTGGCAAGGTAAAAAACCGACTCTAATTGGTCATAATATGGGTGATGGTTATATTGGTAAAACTTCTTATATGAATATGTTTGTAAATATTGCAGATAAAGATTTAAGACTTGCAGTCTCTAAAGACCCTAAGTATGTAGAGGCTTTAATGGCAGGTGATGAAGCAGTTAATCAATATTTTTCAGACCTTATTCCTGAAGTTATGAAAGACAAACAATCTGGCGTAAGTCCATTTAAGAACGCTGTATATTATGCTGATCATGGATTTGTTCCAACAATAAGTTCAGTGTCAGAGCCTTATGTTGAAAAAATTGTTAAAGATCCTACTTTTGCGCCAGCAATGCATGATGATTTGAAGAAACTTTATGAAAAAGGACGTTTACACGGGATTCTCAATTCAATGGAGGACGTGAGTATGGATCCTTATTCGCAAGGTATAGAAGGTTATTATAAACAAGAATATGTTTTCCCTGAGGGAGTTAAGGTTGATGGCCAAACTGGGTATAAGATTTCTACAATGAAAACTTATGATCAAAATTTGGTTAATGAGAATTTTGTTGATATTCAACACGTAAGAGAGGTAAAAAGACAGAATAAAGTTTCTTTGTTTGAAAGATTAAACAAAGATGCGTTGGAACAATTAAACAAATTAAAAGAAGTAAAAGGCCATGAAACAGATCTTGCAACATTAGTTGCTGGTCAGAGTCATAGAAAAGTAGAAGTTTACGGCTATATTGATAAAAGGATTTTGGATGAAGTAAGAAAACCTAATAGTGATGTAAAACTTCTAACTGCTTGGGGACGTGGTGATACTCAAAAAGGTTTAGATACTGTTCTTGAATCTTTTGAAAAATATGTACTTGGTGTTGGTAGTAGTGATAAAAATACAGTATTGGTTCTTGGTGGGGATTTAAATGGTACTGTAGAGGAGTCTACTATTAAAAAAGTTGTTCAACGAATGAATAAAAATCCTGAAATAAGAGGAAGATTTGTATTCTTAAATGGTTTTGCGCCAAATAAACCATTGGCGAGTGCTGCTGATTTTGCAGTATTTCCTTCAAGATTTGCACCATGCGAGTTAACCGACTTAGAATCAATGAAAGTATTTTGTAGTCCGATAGTTACAGATTGTCAGGGGCTACATCAAAAGAATTTTGACGCAAGAATAGCTGAAGAAGCTGGTAAAGTGACTGGTTATAAGACAATACACGAATACCACGAGTCAATAGATAAACTTACTAAAGCTTTACCAGAAAAAAGCTCAACAAAAGGTATTTTAGACAGAGAGGACTTAAAGAAAGCAATAGAAAAATTCCGTGGAGAAATAAAAGAAGACTATCGAATAAGACATGCTGGAAAAGAAATGTCCGAAGAAATGGTTGATAAAGAAATTTTGCAAAATGCTTCAAAAAATTATGAATATAATTTTAAAGTATTAAGACCATTTAGAGATCAAGTAATTGCTGATGACTTAGCTGAATGCTACCGTAGAGCATTAATAGAAGATAGAAATAAAGAAATCCAAACAACAATGGTTAAGAACCATTTGAAACAGTATACTGATTGGGAAAGAAACGGTGCATTAAATACAGGTGGAGAATCTTCAGCTCAGAGATATAGAAAATTACATTTCCAAAAAGACAGTTATGCATCTGTAAAAAAAGAGGACACTCTTTTATATAAACTAAGAGAAAAATGCCGTGAAAATGGTGTATTTGAAAGAGCAAAATCTCAAACAGAAAATTCTGTACCTAAAGAGGTTTCTTTTGGGCAAAAAATAACTAAGTTTTTAAGGTCAAAGTCAGGTAAATGGACGATGGGAATAGCTGGTGCTTTTGCATTAGCAGGTTTAGGATATGGAATTTATAAGATATCTTCAGATGAAGAACAGACAAAGCATTTATCTACAATAGGTTAAATTTAATAAAGGGTGCAGTTGAATCTGCACCCTTTATGTTATAAAATTAGTCTATGATTATAAAGAGTTTTATTTTACCACCTATAGAAAACAATAATTATTTAATTATTGATGAAATATCAAGAGAAGCAGCTCTTGTAGATTGTAGTAGCTTTGATGAAAGCATACAATTAGAATTAAAAAAACAAAATGCAAACTTAAAATATGTTTTTTTAACTCATGGGCATTTTGATCACATTGGTGGATTAAATGATTTGCCACCTAGCGTAAAAGTTTTAATGCATTCCTCTGATATGGAATGGGTTAAGGAAGTGAATACTTATTTACCAATGTTAGGGATGCCATCTATGGAAATTCCTAAGATTGATGAGTTTATAAAAGATGGCGATATCATTAATTTAGGTAGCTTAGAAATTAAAGTTATTCATACTCCAGGACATACTCAGGGCGGAGTTTGTTTTTACGTTGATGGAAATTTATTTTCTGGCGATACAATTTTTAGAGAATCTGTTGGTCGTTGCGATTTGCCAGGTGGAAATTTTAATCAAATTGTAGAAAGTATAGAAAATCGTATTTTTACTTTGCCCGAAGAAACCGTTATTTACCCTGGACATGGAAGGACAACAACTGTTGCTTGGGAGAAAAAGCATAATAGCTATATGTAAGCTAAAATTTGATAAAAATCCATAAAGGTATTTTTTATTTTGGTAAATATTCTCTTTCATGTTAAAATTAACTTAAAGGTAAAAGTCTAAAATGAAAGGGATTAATCTTATGGAAAAATTGGCAGATATTGGTGTTTTTGGCGGTTCAGGGTTTTATAGCTTTTTAGAAGACATTAAAGAAGTTAAAATCGATACTCCTTATGGAATGCCATCTGATAGCTTATTTATTGGAAAAATAGGAAACCATAGAGTTGCGTTTATGCCTCGTCATGGTAGAAATCATTCAATCCTTCCACATATGATTAATTTCCGTGCAAATGTTTGGGCTATGAAACACGTTGGATGTACAAGAGTTATTTCACCTTGCGCAGCTGGTAGCTTGCAAAAACACGTAGCACCTGGGCATTTTGTAATTTGTGATCAATTTGTAGATTGGACTGATGGCAGAAAATCAACTTTCTTTGAAGGCCCTACTTGTTATCACCCATCTCCAGCTGAAACATATTGTCCTGAATTAAGAGAGTTGGCGATTAAAACAGCTAAAGATTTAGGAATTACTGTTCATGAAAACGGAACAGTTGTTGTAATCAACGGCCCAAGATTTTCTACAAAAGCTGAATCTAAATTCTTTACTAATCAAGGTTGGGAAGTTATTAATATGACAGCATTCCCAGAAGCTTATTTAGTAAAAGAAATGGATATGTGTCCACTTAATATATCATTAATTACAGATTATGATGCTGGTCTTGTAGGTGATGTACCACCAGTTTCTCATTCAGAAGTAATAAAAGTGTTCAATAGTAATTTAGATAATTTGAAAAAACTTTTATTTACTATGATTGAAAATATTCCTGCTGAAAATAACAATTGTGAATGTGCTAAAACAACTGCAAATTCTCACGTATAGGGAGGAGTTTGAATATAAAATGATAACAAGAGTTGTAAATCAATTATTTTATTTTTATTACATAATAATAATTTTAAGAATATTTTTAACTTGGATTCCATCAATTGATTGGCAACAACAGCCATTCAATTGGTTGCGTTCGATTACAGATCCGTTTCTAAATATATTTAGAGGAATCATTCCTCCGATAGGCGGAGTTTTAGACATATCACCAGTTATTGCGATTATTTTATTACAGCTAATGCAAGGGCTTGTTGTTGGAATGCTTGCTGGATTAGGACTATGATAGATATTGAAGCTTTAAATAAAGCGATTGTTTTGACTCAAAATGGTTATGTTAGAGAGGCAGAAGCAATTTATTTAAAGCTTTTGTCTGAAAATCCAAATGAGTATTTGCTTTTATCTACGCTTGGCTTGTTTTATGTTAATGTTAGAGATTTTGAAAAAGCGAGTGAGTATCTAAAAAAAGCTTGTGAAATAAAAGAAACTGTCGGAACGGTATCGGCTTTAGGGTTTGCAGAATTTGAAAAACAAGAGTTTGAAAAATCTGCAGAAGTTTTGGAGCGAGCTTTAAATTTTGGTGAAAATCCTGATATTTTTAATAAGTTAATATTAAGCCTTTTTCATATCAAAAACTATAAAAAAGCTGTAGAATATTCTATTAAAATGTATGAAAAATATCCTGATAATACTGATGCAATTTCGCACATGGTAAAGGCTTTAACACAATCCGGAAAGCTTATTGAAGCGGAAAAACTCTGTGTTGGATATTTAAAAGAGCATACTGATTCAGCATCACTTTGGTTTCATTTAGGATACTTAAAAGAACTTATTTATTCAGATGATAAACAAGCTTGCGAATGCTATAGACAAGCTCTTGAATTAGGGAATAACGAAGCTTATTACAATATTGCAGTAAGCTATCAAAAACAGGGTGATTTTGATAAAGCGGAAGAATATTATAACAAGATGCTTGATTTTTATCCTAAAGATATTGATACTTTGACTTCTTTGGGTATGTGTAAGCTTGCTCAGAAAAAATTCAAAGAAGGATATGATTTATTTTTCTTGCGAGATAAATCTTCGCTTGATAAAAAAACAAAGAATCCTTGGGGGGTAAATAAAAATTGGGAAGAAAAAGTCGTTGTATTGTGCGATCAAGGATTTGGCGATCATATTCAATTCATAAGATATTTACCTTTTTTACAAGAAAAAGTGAAAAAAATATATGTCGCATCTCATCCGTCTTTGACTTGTATTTTTGCACCAAATTATCCTGATGTTGAATTTATAACCTATGATGAAATTAATCCTAATATGCAATCCGTTCGTGTGACTGATTTAGCGTATGCGCTTGATATTGATTTTGAGAATATACCTTTTGCGGAAGGTTATTTAAAATCTGATAAAGCTGAAATTGAAAGTAAAAAGCTTAAAGTAGGCTTATGCTGGGAAGCTGGAAATGCTGGGATTAGAACTATGATTAATCGCACGATTAATATTAAACTTTTTGAGCCGATTTTGGATTTAGAAAATATCCAAGTTTATTCGTTTCAAGTTCGTGACACATTAAAAGGTAATGAACGATATGCTGATAAGATGATTAATCTTGCATCAAGCTTTAAAAATTTTTCGGATACTGCAAGAGCAATGAAATCAATGGACGTTATAATTAGCGTAGATACGTCAGTTGCTCACCTTGCAGGAGCGTTAGGAGTTAAAACATTTTTAATGTTACCTTATGTAAGTGATTGGAGATGGTTTAATGATACAAAAACAACTCCTTGGTATAATAGTGTAGAAATATTTAAACAAACAGACCCGATTAGCTGGGAAAAACCTATTGAGGATATTATATGCAAACTAAAAGAATACTCTTTATAAATTTTGGTGGATTAGGTGATGAAATTCTTTTTTTACCGACGATTCAGTCAGTCAAAAAAGAGTTTCCAAATTCACACATAACACTTGCGTTAGAAGAACGTAGTAAAGGTATAATATCTTTAACAGATGTTATTGATGATACTTTGTTTGCAAATATAAAAGGAAAAGGAAAGTATTTTGAGCTATTGAAGCTCCTTTTCAAAATTTGGCGAGGGAAATATAATATTGTAATTTCTTCTGGTTCTAATAAATTTATATCAATTTTTCTAGCTTTAACTTTTATAAGAGAAAAATATGGCTATAATACTGGGAAATTAAGCGAAATTTTATTAACAAAAGCTATTTTGCTAAACAAAAATCAATACGCAGTGCAAATGTATCATGATTTAGCTCAAGGAGTGACTACTATTAAAACAGAGCTTCCTCACCTTAGTATTCAAAAGAAACCGATAATGCAAAATTCGGTTTTGATTCATCCTGGGGTGAGTAAAATTAGTGTACAAAAGGGGATGATTAAGACAATATCAGCTGAGGAATGGGCAAAAGTTGTAGAAGAGCTTTCTAATAAAGGAAAGAATGTTTACCTAATAGGTGGGCCTGATGATAAGGAATGTATTGAAACAATAGTAAAGCTTGTGCCCGAGAATAAATTTACAAATTTATATGGAACGACTAAAAATTTAAAAGAATTAGCAGAGCTAATATCGAGCGCTGAAAACTTTTTATGTTCAGATTCCGCGCCATTACATGTTGCAGTGGCGCTTGGGGTTAAAACTTTTGTAATTTTTGGGTCAACTGATGATAAAAAGCTTATTCCACAAAGTGATAAAGTGATTCCAATAAAAGCAGATTGTGACTGTCCGCTTCAGCCTTGTTTGTGGGAGCGTAGACAGACAACTTGTGAAACTTTAGATTGTTTAAAGATTTCTTCAAATCAAATTGTAGAAACTATTTTGAATTGATATTATGAGCTAATAAAAAGGCGGCTGTTCAATTTATTGAACAGCCGCCTTTTTTTATTCATTCTATTTTAGTTTTTTTTCTAGCTCAGCCAATCGTTTTTCAAAGGCTTTGTTTTGTTCTTTTAGCTCTTTGTTTTCTTTTTCTAAAACATCAATACGTTTTTTCACTGCAATAAATTCTTGATTCTTAAATTCTTCAATCTTTTTATCAAGCTCTTTTACTGCGTTTACAAGAGCATAGAACATATCTTCCATACGTATTCTCAAGAATCCATCATCACCTTTGAATACTGCGTTAGGGAATATTTTTTGTAAATCTTGAGCTATTACACCAACACGAGGTGTTTTTTCTTCATCTTTTTTGAATGTATAATTAAACACTTCAAGCTTTTTGATTTCTTCAAGCCCACCAGTGAATACTTTACCAACATTTTTCAATCTACGGTCAGATTTTTGCGTCCAATCTGGCAATTCATCATTTAGGTCTACATATAAATCTCTTCCACTATCAACACTACTTCTTCTTACTAAGCCTATACTGTCATCACTCGTTCCATGATATTTTGTTCTCATAAAAACCTTTTTACCACTGCCTTTTGCTAAACATACATTACCATCAACTACCAAATTCCCAGGAATATAGACTGTTGGATATGTATAATTATTGATTGAAGTCGCACCTCCCAAAACAATTTGGTTTTCAGTTCTTGTCATTGCTCCACAACCTATAGCTACAGAATTTTTATCAGTTTTGGCAATTCTCACATCTTGACCAATACCGATAGAATTTTCGGCGCTAACAAGAGCACTTGAGCCAATGGCAATAGCTCTTCTTGCTTCTGTATCATTAACTCTTGCCGCTTGTCCTATGGCAATTGAACCAAATCCTAATGATATTGTTTCACGAGAGCCTGCAGTTCCATCAGGGTAACCTGTTCCTATTGCTAAAGCGCCCCTCCCTTGTGCATGAGTGCCACTACCAATGGCAAGCGTTCCGCCATTTTCTGCATGAGCATTCGGACCAATAGCAATTCCAGAGTACCCTTTATAAGAATCTGAATTAACGCCACCTTCCGCAATTGCGTTATGACCTATTGCTATTGATTGATAAGCTTTCGCTTTTGTTGCAGCACCAATTGCAATAGAAAACATACTATCTGCTTCAGTGATTTCCACACTATTATTGTCATCACTTCCTGTATAAGAACCAATGACTACTCTGTTTCCTTGATTACCAACATTTTTTGTAGAAGCTCTTGCGCCTATTACAACATCCCCTCTATGAGAAATAGCACGGTCGCCAATTGCTACTGAAGCATATCCATTAGTTCTGGTTTCTGACCCAATACCTACAGAAGTATGAGCGCGAGTTTGTGCATCATCACCAATTGTAACACAACCGCTACCAACAGAGTTTTCTGTTGCTGTTGTCAATGAAATACCTCTACCCGACCAGTTAAAAACGGTTCTTAAGTTCCAAATAGCTAAGTTATGAGTATTAGTATAAGCTCCAAGTCGCATAAATGTAACAGGTACTCCTAGCGTAAAAGCATTTTCGCTATTTACTTTTGTGGCTTTTTCAATGGTTATAACAGGAGCATTATCAGAGGCAGGTTTTTGCGGATCTAGATCTTCTTTTAAGTACATTAAAGGAGCGTTTCCTGAAATACCTCTAATATAAAACTTAGGGTTCATTCCTCCAATAGAAGGAACTTGTGTTGCACCAATTGATGCAGTTTGATCGCTTGCGGCATTTAAATTATAAGCAATTGACATACCGCGAGTTCTCACCCAAGGTGATTTTTCAGAAGCTTCTTGCAATAATTTTTTGTTAATCATTGGTGCGGAGGCAGCCGCAACTACCGATACTATTAACAGTACCACCATCATTTCCATTAAAGAAAACCCATTAAATCTTTTCATAATTCATCCTATTCTAGCTATTATACGACAGTAAGACCATAGTTATACTATTACTATTATAGCATAGTTTTTCTCTAATATAACCCCCTTTTTATATATTTTTTTAGAAAATTTAAACTAAACTGTTTAGTTCAATAACACCCAATACGACAGCCTTCATTGAAGCTTGTACTCGATTTGAAACTTCGAGCTTTTCGTATATGGCTTCTAGATGCGCTTTTACTGTGTGAACTGATATATGTAATTTGTCTGCAATTACTTCATTTGTTAGTCCTTGAGCTAAATAAAATAGTACATTACGTTCTCTTTCTGTCAAATTTGCTTTTTCCATCATTTTCTCTCCTCCAGTTTTCTTACATTTTTTGTTGTACTACCATCGGCTAATGAATGTAATTGGACGATTAGCTAGTAATTTGTAAACATTTGTAACGAAAAAGCTAATCTTTGAAATTAAACAAATTTTAAATACTTTTTATATATACAAGATGGTATTTTAGGAAAGTATAAGTAAGATGACACAAAATATTTCACAATTGCAGAATATTTTTTCGTACTTGCAACAATCAGGAATTGGTGCTAGTGCTACTTCATCTACTGATAATTATATGAATACCATTTGGAGTTCGATTCAAAGTATTGAGGGTGTAGCTAACGGAAATGATCAACAAAAAGCAGCTGGTATTCAAAATATTTTGAATACAGTAATGAGCTTAATTGAAAGTGCAGTAGGAGCAACAAACGAATCAAGAAGAGCTTCTGATGAAGTAAGTCATAATGGCAGAGATGCAGGAAGCGTATCTTCTGAAGCAACTGAAGTTGAACAACAAATGGTTGCACAAATTGAAGCTATTCAAGCTGAGCTTCAAGGTCATATTGACGTAATTACAACTGCAACTGCTAATATCGAAGGTAAACAAGAAAATTTAAATGCTCAATTAAAAGCATTACAATCTATTCAAGAGCAAATTCAACAAAAACAAGAAGCATTAGAACAACTTGATAAAAGCTCTCCAGATTATAAAAAACAAGCAGCAACAATATTAAATGATATTAAAGGCTTAGCAGGATTAGTTCCAGCTATAACAAGTACAATAACTGGTATTCAAGAAGAATTTAATGCTGAGTCTCAAAATGTTGCAAATGCTTATTCTGCTATTGAAGTTTTAAAAGGAAATGCTGTTGAAGTTCAACAAAATGGACAAGATCAAATTATAGCTCTTTCTTCTAAAGCAATGCAAGAAGTTCAAGACAATGCTAGTTCTCAAGTGACTGCAGTTAGTGAAAATACTCCAGCCGCTCAAGCTGCTCAAAAAGCTGGAGAAGCTGCTTCTACTAATATGTTTACAGCTTCAAAAGCTCCTCAATTATTCCAAGTAAGTGTAGATCAAAAGGCTGCAAGTACAACTAGAATTTCAGGTTCTACTAATAACTTACAAACTTTACAACAAGGTATTGGTAGATTAAATTCATCCAATGAAGCTTTAACAGGTTTTGATGGAAATTTACAAGCTCAACTAAGCGCATTTGATACAGCTATTGGAGCTTGGGACAAGGCAATAGACCCTATGATTAGAAGTATTGGATCTGTTGATTATGAAGAAATTACAAGTTCAAGTGAAGAAATAGTAACAGTTGTTGACCAATATTTAGAATCTTTAGAAACTCAAGAAAATGAAAAAGTTTTAGGTGCTTTCGGTTTTAAACTTCCAGAATTAGGTGTTAAAAAAGAAAAATAGTAGATAATTAAAAAGTCGCGTTTATATTTACCACATATTAAGATTATATTAAATTTTTTCAGCGAGTGTAGTTCTTACACTCGCTGAATTGGTTTGTGGGATTGTGTTTTAAGCTCATAAGGGGCGGATTTTGCATGCAAAATCCGCCCCTCTACTTTTATTGACTCTATTTACACCTTGTGTTGTAATAATATTAAGACCGTGTACAAATGATAGGAGACATACAACTATGACAACACAAACTAACAACGAAGTTGAAAAGTTGGAAGAATCTCTTAACGCTACTTCAAAAGTAGAAACTCTTGAAGAATTAGAAATTCTTATTTCTAAAGTTAAAAAAGCGCAAAAGATTTTCTCTACTTATTCACAAGAAAAAGTTGACGCTATTTTTAAAGCGGCAGCTGCTGCAGCTGACAAAGCTCGTATTCCTTTAGCAAGACAAGCTGTTGAAGAAACAGGCATGGGTGTTCTTGAAGATAAAATCATCAAAAACCATTTCGCTTCTGAATACATCTACAACAAGCACAAAAATGCTAAAACTTGTGGAATTATTAAAGAAGATAAAGCAAACGGTATTAGAATCGTTGCTGAACCTCTTGGTGTTATTGCAGGTATCATCCCTACAACTAACCCAACTTCAACTGCGATTTTCAAATCATTAATCGCTTTGAAAACAAGAAACGCAATCATCTTCTCACCACACCCAAGAGCTACTAAATGTACAATTGCTGCTGCAAAGTTAGTTCTTGAAGCTGCTGTTAAAGCTGGTGCTCCAGAAGATATTATCGGATGGATTGACGTACCTTCAATTGAATTGTCAAATGCTTTAATGCACCACGATTCAATTGATTGTATCTTAGCTACAGGTGGTCCTGGCATGGTTAAGGCTGCATATTCATCAGGTAACCCAGCTTTAGGTGTTGGCCCTGGTAATACTTCAGCTGTAATTGATGAAACTGCTGATATTAAAATGGCTGTTTCTTCAATTTTAATGTCAAAAACTTTCGACAACGGTATGATTTGTGCTTCTGAACAAGCTGTTATCGTTGTAGATAGCGTATATGAACAAGTTAAAAATGAATTCGCTTACCGTGGTGCTTACCTAGTAAACGAAAAAGAACAACAAAAAATGATTGATCTTCCATTCATTGATCCAAAACGTGGTACAGCTCACCCTGATATCGTTGGTCAATCTGCTCATAGAATTGCTCAACTTTCAGGATTTGAAGTTCCTGTTGATGCAAAAGTTCTTCTTGCTGAAAGAGCAGAAGTTAATTGGGAAGATCCATTCTCAAGAGAAAAACTTTCTCCAATCTTAACATTATATAGAGCTTCTGATTTTGAAGATGCTACAGAAAAAGCTTATTTCTTAGTATCTAGAGGTGGCGCAGGTCACACTTCAGTTCTTTATACAGATGAAAGATCTAAAGAAAGAATCGATTTATATTCTGAAAAAATGCCTAGCTGCAGAGTTCTAATTAACTCTCCATCTTCTCAAGGCGGTATCGGCGACTTATACAACTTCAAGTTAGAACCATCTCTAACTCTTGGTTGCGGTTCTTGGGGCGGAAACGCTGTTTCAGGAAACGTAGGCGTTGAAAACTTATTAAACTACAAAACTGTTGCTGAAAGGAGAGAAAATATGCTATGGTTTAAGGTTCCACCTAAAGTTTATTTCAAAAGAGGCGCATTAGACCTTGCATTAAGAGAACTTCAAGGCAAAAAACGTGCGTTTATCGTAACAGACAGCTTCTTATTCAATTCAGGTGCTGTTGATAAAATTACAAAAGTGTTAGACGAAATCGGTATCGAATATCAAGTATTCTTTGATGTTAAACCAGATCCAACACTTTCTACAATCAGACAAGCTATGGAAGTTCTTCTTCCATTCCAACCAGATACTATCATATCTCTTGGTGGTGGTTCTCCAATGGACGCAGCTAAGATTATGTGGTTACTATATGAACAACCAGAAATTAACTTCGAAGATATCGCTATGAGATTTATGGATATCAGAAAGAGAATTTGTTCTATTCCTGAATTGGGTAAAAAAGCTACAATGGTTGCTATCCCTACAACTTCAGGTACTGGTTCAGAAGTAACTCCATTCTCTATCATTACTGATGACGAAACTCATATTAAATATGCGCTTGCTGATTACGCATTAACACCAAATATGGCTATTATCGACCCTAACTTTGTTGATGGTATGCCAAAAGGTCTAACATCAGCTTCTGGTATTGACGCTTTAGTTCACTCAATTGAAGCTTATGTATCTTGTATGGCTACTAACTTCACTAACTCTAACGCATTAGAAGCAATCAAGTTAGTATTCAAATACTTGGAAAGATCTTACCACGAAGGTGCTAATGATCCTGTTGCAAGAGAAAAAATGCACTATGCAGCTACAATCGCTGGTATGGCATTTGCTAACTCTTTCTTAGGATTATGCCACTCAATGGCTCACAAACTTGGTGCAATGTATCACGTTCCACACGGTGTTGCTAACGCTTTATTAATCAGACAAATTATTAAATTCAATGCGTCTGATGCTCCTAAAAAACAAGCAACATTCCCTCAATACAAATATCCATGTGCAAAAATGAAATATGGTCAAATTGCAGATGAATTAGGATTGGGCGGAAACAATGATGATGAAAAAGTTGCATTATTGATGGCTGAAGTAGATAGATTGATGAAATCTATTAATCTTCCTAACTCAATTAAAGACTTTGGTGTTGATGAAACAGAATTCATGAGCAACTTAGATGAGTTAGTTGAATTAGCTTATGACGACCAATGCACAGGCGCAAACCCTGTATATCCATTGTTGTCAGATATTAAACAAATCTATATTGATGCATACTATGGAAATGTTTAATAAATAATTCTATGAAGAAAAGAGGCCCTTTTAGGGCCTCTTTTTTATTGGTGATGTTCTGAGTCAAGTGCAGAATAGTTTCTTTGAGGCAGAGTTGGAATAAATATTATAAGCTTGTAGTATTGATTAATCTCTGCCGACCCAATATTCTTTTCTTTTTACATACTTTTTCTTTTTAATAAAGAAAAAGTATGGTGGAGATGGTGGGAGTCGTCTTGGATTTGCTCCACGCTCGAATAGTCTCGTTTACGAACCTACGGTTCTTCAAAACTCGATATTCTCGCTATCCGGACGTCGTTGGGCTTGTAGTTTTACTACTAGGCAAAAATATTTACCCCTCGTCCGTCCGCAAATCCGCCGAACCCACTAAAGTTGCTTCAACTCCTTACTCACTCAAACCAATAAAAAAACCTGCTTTAATAGCAGGCATTTTTATTGGTGGAGATGGTGGGAGTCGAACCCACGTCCATTGTGGATAAAAACTGATATCTACGAGTGTAGTTACTTATTATCTCGACCCAGCACGGAAAGCAACCTAACCTAATCTGAATCAAAGACTTTTTACGGAAGCCTAACCGTTGGTAGTTATCTTGATGCGCATACTACCATCTGCGCACTGCGTCTTGCATAATCTCATC
This sequence comes from bacterium, assembly GCA_017482685.1. Classification (GTDB taxonomy): domain Bacteria; phylum Cyanobacteriota; class Vampirovibrionia; order Gastranaerophilales; family Gastranaerophilaceae; genus CAG-196. The sequence continues at coordinate 18,230 of JAFUMP010000029.1, forward strand.
TAGCCAAACGGCAAGCTGGTCGGACTAGAGGGGCCTACTACTATATTAAGCAGCAAGAGCTTCAACTGCTTTAGAAGCTCTGTAATCAGCCAATGAAACTACTTTTTTGTCGTTTCTTTTTAAATGCTCGTTGATAACCGAGAACAGCGCTCGGACTCGCAACCCGGATTTACCGATCACAGCGTCAAAACCAGTACATCCCCATGATTGTTTTGTTTGAAGATGTAGATGGCTCCGCTCGAAAAACCTGCTCGTATTGCTCTCGCAACACGACACCGTTTTTCTCGACTCCACCTCGCTCGCTTTGCTACGCTCGGCTTGCCCATTGTCCTCGCCGGACGGGCGTCAAAACCAGTACATCCCCATGATTGTTTTGTTTAGGATGTAGACGGCTCCGCATTCACCTCACCCGAATTTCTAAACTCGTACCTCGTTAAGAAATTCTACCCTCTCCTCCAACCGCTTCGCTCTCAGGAGAGGGGAAGGTATGGAAACCAGTACATCCATTGATAAAACTTTTTCAATGTGCGTCTTATAAGTATAATCTATTTGGCATGTTTTTTCAAGATTATTAATAAGAAAGTTTTGTAAATAGTATTGACTAAGCATGTAATATTTGATAATATGATAAGTATAGAGTTTTTATATTGTGATAAATAAAATTTAAAGAATATAAGAAGAGAAAGGAATATTACAATGAAGAAGAATGGTTTCACTCTTGCAGAAGTATTGATTACCTTAGCTATCATTGGTGTTGTAGCTACAATGACTTTACCTGCATTAATGACTAACACACAAGAACAACAAGCTAAAACAGGCTTAAAGAAGGCGATTAATACACTTACAGAAGCTGCGACCATGAATGAGGCTATTGAAGGTGCAAACTTTGCTTCGTTAACAGGCTACGGTGATGTTTTAAAGGGTGGGGATTCTGATGATAACAGTAATACTTTATACGGCTTGTTAGATGCTAGAACAGCAGTAGATTATGCAAAAACTAAAGGTACGACTTTTACTGCAGGTAAAACTAAACAGCAATCAATTACGACTTCTTCTGCTTTGACTGGTTTTGATAAACCTCAGACAATATATCTACGTGACGGCTCTGCTATAATTATTCCAGCAGCAGGTGATATTGATGGTGATACAGCTGACGTTATTCAAGGTGATAATCTACCTTATGGTTATGTTATTGTATTTGATACAAATGGACCAAAACAACCGAATGTTCTATCTAATTGTGTAGGTGAACCAAAAGCAGCTAAGGTCGATACAGCTTTAACATCTCAAACAAAAGAAGAAGATATGGCTCAAATAGATACTTCTGCTTGTAATACAAAATCTAATCGTGTCATTAAAGACCAGTTCCAATTAAGATTGAGAGGAACAACAGTACAGCCTGAAGGTGCTGCATCTGCTTGGGCATTGAACAATTAAGGTTAAAATATATAAACGTTGAAAAGACAGTAAAAAGAAAGACAAAAGAAACGAGGATGAAAATCCTCGTTTCTTTTATTATTTATGTGTAGACTCAAAACAAAAAAGAAGTGGCTATATAAATTAAAATCCTAAAATCAAGTTTTAGGATTTATTTTATTGTTATAATGGTGGGCGATACGTGACTCGAACACGTGACCCTCACAATGTCGATGTGATGCGCTACCAACTGCGCTAATCGCCCTTTTTTATACATAGAGAAATCTCTTTATTCAATTATAAAACAAAAACAAAGTTTTTGTTGGATGTGATGCTACCTCTCCTCGAACGTGACATTTAGTCACCTTCTCGTCGGCAGAGTCAACTGCGCTAATCGCCCATTTTGTTGTTAGGCTAAGAGCTTTAGAGGAATATTTACCCCCGCTAATCGCCCCTGTATTGTATTACTGTAGTACAAACATTATTTAATTTAAAGAAAATAATTAAGAAATTATAAATATTCCCCAATTATTAGAATTGAATCCGTATAATTATTATATATAATATTGTATAAAGGGAGGAAATCATGGAAAATCCATTCAAGAAAGCTGTCGAGAATAATGAAGAAATAGAGAAAAAAGAAGAAACTGTAACAGAAGCGACTGCTGAAGAGAATATAGAAGAAGCTTCTGAGGAAAATAAAGAGCCTGAAAAAAATGAATGGCAAGAAAAATATGAAACATTAAACAATCAATATATACGTTTAGCTGCGGATTTTGATAATTTTAGAAAGCGTCAAGAAGCTGAGCGTGAAAGTTTGTTAAAATACGGTGCTGAGAACACTGTTAAAAAACTTATCGAAGTTATTGATAATTTTGATAGAGGAATGAAAGCAATTGAAACAGTAGAAGATTGTGAAAAACTTAAAGAATGCTATCAGCTTGCTTATAAAAATTTTAATGATGCACTAGCTAAAATTGGTTTAGAAGTAATTCCAGCTGAGGGTGAGGAGTTTAATCCAAATCTTCATGAAGCTGTTATGCAAACTCCAACTGATGAAAAACCTGAAAATACAATAATTGCAGAGCTACAAAAAGGTTATAAATTAGGGGATAAAGTTTTAAGAGCGACACTGGTTAATGTAGCAACAGCGCCATAGTTAGAATATAAAGGTATTTATTAAAGGGTGTACACCTCACCCTAGCCCTTTACTCAAGTAGAGGGGATAATTTATAAGGAATAGCAATGAGTGATTATTATGAAATATTAGGCGTTAGTAAAAACGCAAGTAAAGATGAAATAAAAAGTGCTTTTAGAAAAATGGCACGTCAATGGCACCCAGATATTAATAAAGCGCCTGAAGCTGAAGCTAAGTTTAAGGAATTGGGTAAAGCTTATGAAACATTAATGGATGATGATAAGCGTGCGACTTATGATAGATTTGGTGAAGATGGGCTTAATAATGCTGGGTTTAATACTCAAGGGCCTTTCGCAAATGGTTTTGGCGATCTTGAAGAAGTGTTTAATTCGTTTTTTGGCGGTGGTTTTGGAGGGTTTGGTGGTTCTCGTAGGCAAGATCCAAATGCACCAAGACGCGGTGATGATTTAAGGCTTGATATTGAAATCGACTTTGAAGAAGCTGTTTTCGGCATGAATAAAGAGATTAAGATTGATCACTTGGAAACATGTCCAAAATGTTCTGGAACAGGTGCTAGAGAAGGTGCTAAACCTCAGACTTGTCAACATTGCGGTGGACGTGGAAGTGTTCAACAAACAACAAGAACTGTTTTAGGACACTTTACCCAAATTGTAACTTGTCCACACTGTCATGGTAAAGGTACTGTGATTTCTGACCCTTGTCCAGAATGTCGTGGTGAAGGTAGAAAAGAAGTTGAGAAAAAGATTGATTTGAAAATTCCAGCAGGGGTTGATAATGGTTCAAAAATGCGACTTTCTCAAGAGGGTGATGCTGGTAAAAATGGCGGAATAGCAGGTGATTTATATGTTGTAATCCATGTTCGTCCTTCTTCTTATTACAGTCGCGAAGGAATGAATGTTTTTACGAAACTAGAAATTACCCCTGCGCAAGCTGTATTAGGTGATACTATAAGTATTAAAACTTTAGATGGTGAAAGAGAGGTCTCTATTCCTGCAGGGATTCAACACGGAGAAACTGTTAAGCTTAGAAACGCTGGTGTACCTAATATTTCCAAGCCTTCTATTCGTGGAGAGCACGTTGTTGTTGTGACTATTAAGACTCCAACACATATTTCTAACGAAGAAAAAGCGCTATATCAAAAGCTTTACGAAATAGGCGCAAATAAGGGGGTAAATAGAGGGGTAAATAGTGGGGTAAAACATGGTGACTCCAAAAGCGTTAAAGAAAAGTTAAAAGGTGTTTTTAAATAAATTTTGTGCTAAAATTATAGATGTCAGTTGGGATAGATTTAAAAGGAGAGATTTTATAGTGCGTAAATTATTATTGCTTTTGTGTTTTTTTATAATCTCGTCAACATCTGTTTTTGCAGCAAAAATTCCTGAAAATGTCCAAGAATATATCTTGAAAAATATTCCAAATACTGATATTCGTTTTGATGGGGTTATAATTTTACCTGATAATACGATTTATTTACCGCTATTTCCGTCACTGTTTTCGGATATAAACAAACTTGCTGTTAAAGAGTCTTTTCCTGCGAATAAAGAGCTTTCAGACAAGCCTGATATTATAATTTTCAACAATGATTTTGTGTTAATGAAAGTCTATACAGATGGTAAAGGCAGAAAAACTGTTAGGCGTTTAGCAAATCCGCCATTACAAATTAGAACTGGCTTGCTACCACAAGATATGCTTGTTCCTAGTGGTTTGTTTTTGCCTGAAAATATAAAAGGGGTTATTGGTAATTTAAAAATTGATACCAAAAACGAAGATATTATTAAGCAAAATGTTTTAGAAAGTTATGAAGTGTTTTTAGCTGGAAGTGAAGAGATTGAAAACCCTGAGTTAATCCCTGAATTAAAAAATAAAACACTTTTTGTTACAACAAATTATTCTAAGAATATTCAAGTGCTCGATCCACCAGAGGTTGCGCCTAAATATTCTTTGGCTCAAAAATCTATTCCGATTGATTTAAAGAGTGTGAATGACGGTAAATTTTTGCTTGTAACTGCTTATGAAAGACCGTTTGTTGATGTAATTTCTGTTGCAGATTCTAGATTCATTAAACAAATTAATTTAGGTTCTTTGCCTGAAGAAATTTTATTAGATGAAGCTAATAATAGGGCTTATATAACTTCACCAAAGGCTTCTATTATTTATGTTATTGATTTAAAAACAATGTCTTTAATCCAAAAGATTCGAATAAACGGACATTGTGAAAAATTGATTTTAGCTGAACAAAAAATGTTTTACGTAGATAAGCTAAAAAATGATGTTTGGGCAATTGAGTTAAATAATGATTATTTGCTTAAAAATCTAGGTAGATTCCCTAATATATCTTCAATTGCTGTTAAAGATAATTTAGTATACTTAGCAAGTAGAACGAAAAGTCGTATAGCTGTTTTAGATTATAGCACATTGGGTTTGGTTTCTGAGTTTACTACAGTTAATAAGCCAATAGCAATGCAGATATGGGGAGATTATATTTATATTTTAGGTGCTCAAAATAATGTTTTACAAAAATTAAATATATTAAATGGAAAAATTATAGGTGAAATAGAATTAGCTACAGGAGGTTTTTCTGTAGGGTTTAATAAGATTGAAGGCACTAATTTGGCAATAGTTACAGATATTAAACAAAACAAGTATTCTGTTGTAGATTTAGCAAAAGGAATGGTTTTAAAAACTTATGCAATGACTGTTCCTATTAATAAAGTGGTCATTGCTAATAAAGTTAAATTGTTTGAATAGTTAAGTTTGTTGAGGTTAGTAAGGGTAATTCATGGATATTATTTTTGATAAAGTAACAACAGAAACATTAGCGGAATTAGAAAAAACTCAAAAGGATTTTTGGAATATTCCAAGAAAAACTGCCGTGCTTATTAATACTTTTATCAAAATGATGGGAGTAAAAAGTGCTTTAGAAATTGGAACTTCTAATGGATATTCAGGGATTTGGATTGCTAAAGCTTTAAAACAAACTGGTGGAAAGCTAACTACAATAGAGTTTTATGACAAACGTCAAAGTGTTGCGATTGAAAATTTTAAAAAGTGCGGTGTAGATGATATTGTAAGACCTCTTCAAGGTAGTGCTTGTGATGTAATAGAGTCATTTTCTTCTGATGAAAAATTTGATTTTGTGTTTATTGATGCTAATAAACGTGAGTATGTAAAATATTTTGAGCTTATTAAACCTCATTTAACAGAGAAAGCGCTTATTGTGGCTGATAATATAACTTCTCATGCAGAAAAAGTGCAAACTTTTATCGATGCTGTTGATGCTGATGACGAGTTTCAGTATGAAATAGTAGAAGTCCCTGGCGGAATTTTAGTTGCATATAGAGGTTAGGGATAGTTTAGTATTCATCTCTTCCACGAGATTTTAGATATTCTCTAATTTCGTTAAGTGAGAATTGGATGATTCTAGTGATACGAGAAGGGCTGAGACCAACCATTGTTGCAATATCTTTTGCTTGCATGTTCCTATAAAAACGATATTCAACGACTGTACGTTCTTTTTGAGGTAAAGATGCGATTGCTGCTTTTACAAGACGACTCATTTCTACGATTTCTGCTTTTTCATCTGGCATAGCTGAAGGGTCTTTGATAAAATCAAATGGAGAAGCGTTGTCAGTAGCAGCTGCAGCAAGACCATCAATTGATAAAATTGTTTCATAAACAGCTTCTCTAACTTTTGCTGGTGATATCGTGAATCCCAAGCTATCAGAGTCATCTGCTTCAATAGCTGAAGAATCTGTTAGGCCTGCTTCATCTTCTTCGGATTTATGTTTTAAGGTGTACCACTTATAGCGATGTCTAAGTTCGTTTCTAATCGCCCAGCGAACAGCTGTTCCCACATAAGCTTCGTTATAACGTGAAAGTTGTTCTTCGGTTTTATCTTTGATAAGAGTCTGTATTGCAATAATAACTATACTAAACATTTCTTCATATTCAATAATGTGGTTTGTTATACGTCTATGATATACTCTTGCGATTTTTTGTACGATTCCTACGTACTGCTTGATTAAAGTCTTGCTATCCATCTTCTCTTATCTAAACTAACCTTACTCTATATTACATTGATTTTATAAAAAATTCAAGGTTTTAACCTAATTCAAATGGTTGAATTAAGGCTGATTGTTTCCTTGTTTATTTTTTAATCCGTAAACAAAAAGCAAGATTTCAGCAACAGCTTTGTATAATTCTGGCGGAATTTGTTGATTAATATCAACCATTCTAAATAGAGCACGTGCAACTGGCGCATTGTCAATAACAGGGACATTGTGTTTGGTTGCGATATCTATAATCTTTTTAGCTATTAACTCTGTTCCTTTAGCTGTTAGCATTGGCGATTGCATTGTTTCAGCATCATATTTCATTGCGCAAGCAACGTGGGTTGGATTTCTTACAACAAAATCCGCTTCAGGAACTGAATCCATTGCGCCTTGTTGCAACATTTGCATACGTCTTTGGCGAAGTGCAGCTTTAACGTGCGGGTCACCTTCTGAGTTTTTATACTCATCTTTTATCTCTTTAAAAGACATTTTCTGATCTTGTAAGAATTTCCATTTAGTTACTCCGTAGTCTGCTGCTGCTATTATCAAGAATGCGATACAAGCTTTATAAATGAATTCAACAATAAGGCTTCCAAATTCAATCATAACAGCAAAATTGTTATCAATGGCGGCTAGGCCTAAAATATCTTCTAAGTGGTCACTATATACTGACCAGCCAACAAGACCTAAAATGAATACTTTAAGAATGTTTTTACCTAAGTCAAATAAAGTTTTGACTTGAAAAAGGTTTTTGAAATATTTTGTTGGGTTTAATTTATCTAGTTTTGGAACTAAAGGGGCTGTAGCTACAAGTGGTCCTACTTGAATAAAATCACCCAAAATAGCAATAAAAGCTGCGACAACTAAAATTGAACCTATAATTGCAACTGTTGGGATAACTGATACTGTAAAAATGTAGGGTAATCCAATTTCTTCTAATGTATGGTTTGGTATCTGTTCGTAGAGGGTTTTAAATAATCCTAAAATGAGTTGCCAAATAATTGGCGCTAGCATATTGATAAATGTAAACATAACCAATAAAGACAATGCTGTTGACACGTCTTTAGACTTAGGAACTTGTCCTTCTTTACGAGCTTTCTCTAGTTTTTGAGGTGTGGCGTCAAACTGTTTATCTTCATCACCCATATTTATTACCTAGTTGGATTTACATTAATATTCTATCATAAAATACTATTTTATTGTAAAATATACGAGGAGGATATTATGATTAATTCGTTTTTAAATTTAAATTTGTTTTTTCAGCTTGGAATTTCTTTTTTTATTGGATTAGTTATTGGTATGTTATTAATGAATTTTTTTGTAATTGTCAAAAATAAAAAAATTAGTGCTTATCAACGCAAATTAGAAAAAGAATCAATCTCTTCTGATGAAAATGCTGCGAAAGTAAAAGTTCTTGAATCAAAGATTGAGGTTCTAGAAAAAGCTCTTGAAAATGCACTTAAGGGGTAAAAATAAGAATTCAACTATATTATTGATTGAATGTTTGAATGAAATATTATAGAATACTCTTAAACAAAAGGAGAATTTTTATGTCAGATATGAAAAAAATATTAAGCTATGTGCCAACGGTTATTGAATCATCTTCAAGAGGTGAAAAATCTTTTGATATTTTTTCAAGATTATTAAGAGAAAGAATTGTTTTTCTTGGAACTGAAATTGATGATGATGTTGCAAATTCTGTTGTCGCTCAACTTTTACTATTAGATAGTGAAAATCCTGAAAAGGATATTATGCTTTATATCAATTCTCCTGGTGGGGTTATAACTGCAGGCATGGCGATTTATGACACAATGAATCTTATTAAGGCTGATGTTCAGACAATTTGTATGGGTGAAGCTGCATCAATGGGCGCGTTTTTACTATCAGCTGGTGCAAAAGGTAAAAGAATGGCGCTTCCTAGTGCAAGAATAATGATTCACCAACCTTTAGGTGGTGCTCGTGGACAAGCTACTGATATTGAATTAGAAGCAAAAGAAATCTTGAGAATGAAAGATATGTTAATTGGTATTATGGCTGAAAATTCTGGTCAAACTTTTGAAAAAGTAAAAGAAGACTGTGAACGTGACCACTATTTATCAGCAGCAGAAGCTGTTGAATATGGTTTGATTGATAAAGTTGTAACAGCTGTCTAAAATATTTTATAAAAAAGGGTATAAATAATTTTATTATTTACACCCTTTTGTTTTAAAAATAAAAAAAAGCCCCTTTGCGGAGCTGAAAATTGGTTAATTAATAAGGTATTTTAATAAGGTTAAATTATTTTAAGCTTTTTTTCCTCTCTTAAATAACATACAAAGTGTGGTTATTAAAATACCACTTGCTAAAAGACCTTTAATCCAATTTGGTGAGCTAGAAACTGTTTCTTTTGTTTTTACAGCAGCATCACTAATTGCTTGTCTAAAATTTTTGCCCTCTTCTCCATAAGCCATTTTTTTAAAATCTGCATCAGCACCAATTTCGATATCATTGTTGTTTCTTCGAACAAAAGTATCTGGATAAGTGTAAGTATTGTATAAAAGACCTTTTTGAGCAGATTGCAAATATTGAGTTCCATTCATTGCTGGCATGGGTGCAGTACCATATCCGTGCATCATTGGATTAGCTGTATAATTCATACCCATTCCAGACATTTGAGCCATCCCAGAAGGTGTGATTGGTGTCTGTTCATAAGCCTCATAAGGTATATGATCTAGAATACCGTTATAATACAGATAATCTAAAGAACCTGGTAAAATTGCCATCTTATTAAAACCTTTTCATTAACACTACATATATATAAAGTTTTTTTTGATTGAAAAATTGACTTTTTTATATAAGATTGTTAACTTTTGTAAAGGGGATTTAAATTTTGCTATTCATTATCGTCTTTTTCCATGGCTCTTTTAAGAATATTTCTATCAATTTTTTTGGAAGAATATTTTTTATTTGAAGATTTCATTAATTTTTCACTAGGCTTTTTTTTGCTTGTTTTTTTAGGCTTATCTTCGCTTGAAATATAAAGTTTTCCGCCATTTAATTCTTTATACCACATTCCCCATAAAATTGAACGCAAAGGTAGTGTATATTGGATAAAAATTTGGGCAATAGATACTTCTATAATAAATTCTGAAATATCATTTGTTGTTATTTGTGGCAAATATAAAGAACTAAAAAATGAATTTAAATCATTTATTGGCAATTCTTTTACAAATGGTGATATAGCGTTTATAAAGAGTTTGGTTATATGTGTATAATCACAAAACATTGTTAGAAGTTGTGGTATAAACACGTAAGTTAGTGCACCTACTAAAGCAAGTAGCAAGAAAGTAGAAGCAAAGTGTCCTTTTATTAATGCAAAACTTCTTTTTGCACAACCAATTGGTGTTAATTCAGGTTCGTATGTGAAAACTTGAAAAATAAGAATAAAGAAAACCGCAAAAACTATTGCTGGAATCCAGAAAAATGGAATTATAGATATAGCAGAATAAATGCTAAATAAAAACCAAAGCCCAATAAAAGGAACAGTTCTACGTTTGATAAGTTCTGTATGTGCATCAAAATCATATACTTTTCCTGATTTAAGTAAATTTTCAAGCATTGAGTTAACTGCGCCATAGGCAACTAAATATTCCCAAAAAGCCTTCATAAAAATTATTAATCCAGGTAACACTATTAAAAATAAAATAATAAATAGAGTTGAAGGATTATCTATTGTTGAGAATTTTTCTAATATATTGGGTAAATTTTTAGTGTAAAAAAAAGTTAGTAAAAATACTAATGTTATCCCCAGAATTTGGCCTAAGACAGGAAATGTCATATATTTAAAAAATTTATCAAAATTTGAAAAATATAAGCCTATTGATTCCATAAATATACCTAAAGGTGTTTTGCTTTTTTTAGACATAAATTCTCAACTTTCTTTAAAATAATTGTGTGCTTTCCCCAATGTTTACTTTATTGTATTATAAAATTATGGGAAATATAAGAGATTTACTAAATAGTTTTACAAAAGAAGATTTTGTTAACAAAGTTAATTTACATATTCATACTAAGCATTCTGACGGTGAAGCTAGTGTAGAACAAATTCTATTATCAGCTAAAAAGAAAGGTTATAAATATATTGCAATAACCGATCATAATACAATAGAAGCTCATAAAAGATTTAAAGATGAAATTCTTTTAACAGGAGTTGAGTTTGATTGTTGGTATGGATATGTATTTTTTCATCTTTTAGCTTATGGTATTGACATAAATAATCCAGAGTTGCAACCATTTTTAGCAAAAACAAAAAAAGATACAGAAGATGTTATACCGCGACTTTTTGCAAAAAGAAATGTGAGAAAATTAATACAAGCGATTCATAATGCTGGTGGAATAGCGGTTTTAGCACATCCAGCTTGTTGTTGGGCTATTAGTTTAGAAAAATTTATTGTTGGTTTGATGAATATAGGTATTGACGGGATAGAAGTTTATTATCCTTATCCTCGTTTTAGAAAATTTGCAAAGTTTCATCAAGAAGAAAGCGTTATAAAGATAGCAGAAAAATATCCTAATTTAATTAGAACTGGTGGTACAGATTTTCATGGAGCAGAGTTTTAAGAAACAGATTTTAGTTATTTCTTTCAGCCAAAAATTTTTCCATAGCTTCGTTTGAAATTTCTACAGAGTCCATTATTATATATTGGGCCATGTTTTCAGAATGTTGTGCCATTTTTAAACAGGCTACTCCATAGGTCATTCTTGCTTGCTCAGTTAATGCTGAGCCTCCAACTGAACTTATATCCATTTTGCTTTCCTTCTTATGATTTGTGATTTATATAGTTATTATAACATCCTTTTTTATTACTCGCAATATTATTAGTAGTAAGAGGTGGTAAAATTTTGAGTTATTGTATTGTTAAGAGCTTTATCATTAGTAAATTTGTATTTATGCGTATAACGCACTTTACACTAGCAAAAAATATTTTTAGAGGGTTTAATTCAAATATAAATGAAAGGTGGTTAAAGTATGCAATTGAATAGTGTGGATAATGTATCATTTGGGAGAATTGGATTTGTAGATAAATCTGTTAAAAAAGCTTTTTACTCATCATTAAATAAGCCAAGATTTACTTCTCGTAAAAGTGACGGCAGGTCAGTTATTTATTGTTTAAGCAATTGGTTAATAGAAAAAGAAAATAGTCGCCACGACAGATTGTTAAAAATCGGTATGAAACAAATTAATGGTAAAGATTATTTTACTAATGCTGCAACAGATGAAGCATTAGGTACAACAAAAAGAGGGCGTCAAAATCTTAGTATTTTTCTAATCGATTTGATAACTTCTGCTAATAAAAAAGTTTAGAAAAAGAAGTCGGGTTAAGCCCGACTTATTTTAGTTATACATTTAACTTATATCCGCCACCATAAATGGTTTCAATGTAATTTTTATTATCAGATATTTTATTAATTTTGCTTCTTAAATGTCTTATATGAACACGGATTGTCTCTACGCTATCATCTGGCTCATATCCCCAAATTTCCTTCAGAAGTTTTTGAGATGATACCATATTTCCATGGTTTTGGAACAATAAATTGAATATATCAAATTCAATAGGTGTGAGTTTTTGAACTTTTTCATTAATCTGAACACTATAAGTTTCAGGTAAAAGTGTAATCTCTTTATAAGTTAGCAAATCTCTTACTGCGGAAGATTTTGGAATCAAGCTTGCACGTTTCAACAACGCTCTAACTCTTACAATTAGTTCTTCTAATTCAAAAGGTTTTGTTAAATAATCATCAACTCCAATATTAAATCCGTTGACTTTATTTTTTAGCTCAGAAAGAGCTGTTAACATTATAATTGGAGTATCAGAAATTTCTTCACATTGTCTAATTCGTTGTGCAACAGTATATCCATCTACTTCTGGCATCATTACATCTAATATTACAATATCAGGCATTTCTTGTTTAGCTAAAGCAAAACCTTCTGTTCCGTTATGAGCTTGAATAACTTGATATCCTTGTAGTTCAAGGTTGATTTTTATAAGCTCATTTATTGCTACATCATCGTCAATAACAAGAATCTTAGTCATTAGCAAAAACTCCATCAAGCTCTTCTAATTTGTTTTCTATTAATAAAGTTTCAGCGCTTTCTACTTCTGACTCTATTTCTTCTAGCAAGTTTTGTGGAATATCTTTAGATGTTGTTATACCAAAATCTTTAAGCGCATTCACTTGTGAAAATAAACTAGGCTTATTTTTGCTATTGCGTTTGAATCTGTTAATTGTTGTTGTAAATTTAGAAGAAACATCATTCATTTTCTTTTGTAAATCAATTAAATCATCACAAAATTGTACGAAAGTGTCATATAAATTTGTACCAGCTGTAACAATTTGTCTTACACTTTCAGCTTGTTTTTGTTGTGCTAGAAGCTGGTTTACAAGTCTTACTGTTGTGAGCAAAGATGCAGTTCCTACTATAATAATATTTGATTTATAAGCTTGCATAATCAAATCTTTATCTTCATAAAGCAAGTTTACAGAAGTTTCAATTGGCATATACATAAGAACAAAATCAGGTTGTAATAAATCACCTGCACCTTGATAATTTTTATTCGCTAAATCTGCAATACGTTTTTTTACTTCACTTTTGAATTCATTTATTCTTGAATTATCTTCAATATAATCTAAATAGCTTGTTAAAGTAACCTTAGAATCAATTATTAAATGTCTATCATTTGGCAAATAAACAACCACGTCAGGTCTAATAGTATGTATTTCGTCATCTTTTAAATTTGTTGATTTAGTAGTGAATTGTTTTGAATAATGAATCCCTTCAGTCATTCCACAAGATTGTAAAATTGTATCAAGCAAATTTTCACCAAAAGACCCTTTTGTATTTTGGTTCTTTGTCAAAGCTTCAACAAGGTTTTTAGCTTCTTGTTCTATTATTTTATTATTTTTTTCTAAATTAGTGATTTGTTCAACAATTTTTGTTGTATTTTCAACTCCTTTAAGGTTAAAATGTTCGACTTTTTCCTTAAATTCGCCAAGTTCTTTTGTTAAAGGTAATATTTTCTCTTCAAGAGTTTCTCTATTTTGTTTGCGCAAATCTTCTTGTTCATTTTTTATTGTTTCATTTGCAATTTGCACAAAATCCTTTTTTATGATTTCTTTTAAATCTTCTGAAGATTCAATCTTTGATTGTAGACGGATAAGCTCTTCTTTTATCTTTGTCGTTTTTTGGATATGAAAAATATGGACAGCTAATCCTGAAACTATTAAACCAATCAAAAAACTTAATAGTGCTATTACATACATTATAAAACCCCTCATTAATCACGACTATTTAATTTTGCAAGTATTTTTAAGATTTCAACATATAGCCAAACTAAAGTCACCATAAGCCCAAAAGCACCAATCCATTCATATTTTTTAGGATACATTCTTTGAGCACCTTGTTCGATAAAATCAAAATCAACTATTAAATTAAATGCAGCAATTAATATAACTACTAAACTAAATATAATTCCACCAATAGAAGATGTGTTTATAACAGGTATTGCGTAGCCAAAAAATCTTCCAATGATATCTATAATATAAATACCAGCAACAGAAGCTGTTGAAATAAATATTACACTTCTAAATTTATCTGTACATTTTATTACACCAGCTCTATATAGAATTAACATAGAAAACAAGGCTGCAAAAGTTCCAGCAGTTGCTTGAACTACAATACCAGGATAAGAGTTTTCAAATATAGCTGAAAGTCCGCCTAAAAGCATTCCTTCAAAAGCAGCATATATTGGAACTAATACGGTTGTTCTTGCAAAACAAATAATTAAAGCTGTTATAAATCCAGCAATACCTCCAACAGACATTAAAAGATTTCCTATATCAGTATAGCCCATTGCAAACTTTTGCCATACAACAGCAGCTGCGGTTACAAGAATAATTCCCATAAATAGGGTAATTTGCAAGGTGCCATTAACTGTCATTACTTGGCTCGCATCAATTACCACATCTCTTGCATTAGTTAAAGCTTCTTTTTCTGCATTGTGTTCTTCAACTTTGAATACTGGATTTGTCATAAATTTCCCCCTTACTTTGATAATAATATTATATCATAGTAGGTGGTAGATATTAAGAAATTAATTTTTTCTTAATATAATTTTGAACAAATCTTGTATAAGTCTTATAAAGAACGTACTTTGTCCATTAATGTTGTAATTTTTTCTTTAAAGTTAGAATCAATAGGAGAAGTTGATAGACCTTGGAATCTTGCTAATTCTTCTTTTTCAATCATACTTTTTTCTAACATTGCTAATTTTCTAAATGTGATGTTCATAACCATTACCTCTTACTAAAAATTTAACCTTACACATATATAAAGTTTTTTAATTATGAAAAATTGCTTTTCTATTAAGAATTGTAACAATGTTTTATAAAATTAATGTTGGTGAATTTTTAACATCATAGAAAATTTTGGCATTTTTTACAAAAGCTTCTGGATTTGCGCTAACAAAGAATTTTTCAGTGCCAATTTCTTCAGATTTATTTAGTTTTATGTTATTTTTTAAATATTCAACAAATATTTCTGAAGGATCGATAAATAAATTTTCAGGTGCAAATTTTTTCAATGATTCTAAAAGATAAGGGTAATGTGTGCATCCTAAAATAATTTTATCTGGAGTAAATTTATTCATTTGATTAATTAGAGTTTCGATATCAGAAATAGCTTCTGGTGAAGCTATATTTCCACTTTCAACATAAGAAACCCAATGAGGACAGGCTATTTCATTTACCTCTATTGAAGAGTTATGTTTTTGAATTTCTTTACTATATGCTTTAGAGCTTACAGTTCCAACAGTTGCAAAAACTCCAATTTTTTTGATATTCATTTCGGAAATAACTTTTGCACAAGATTGTATTATTGGAAAAATGTCAAAATCGTAATCATCTTTTATTGAATCATAAGCCAATGCAGAAGATGTATTGCAGGCAATAACAACAGCTTTGACTTCTTTTGTTTGAAAAAATTTCAGAATATTTCTTGCAAAACTAATCAACTCTTCTTTTGTTTTATTTCCGTAAGGAAGATTTTTTAAATCACCATAATAAAGAGTGTTTTCGTAAGGAAGCTCTTTTTTAAATCTTGCATATACAGATAGCCCACCTACTCCAGAATCGAAAAAACCTATTGGTGAATTATTTTGCATTTATTTCCTTCCTTTAAGATATTCTATAATACCTTCAGCTATAGCTTTTGCTGTTCTTTGCTTACGTGATTCTGTAATTAATTCGTTTCTTTCTTCTGGATTAGAAAGGAATCCAATTTCGCAGAGTACAGCTGGTACTGTTGTATGATTTATAACATAAAATTTAGACTTAAACAAACCTCTGTCTTTTGCAGATGGTATTTGTTTTATCATGTGTTTATGTATAATTTCTGCTAAAGATTTGCTATGGTCGTGATACCAGTGTGTTTCGATACCACAAGGAACATCTGATACCGCAGAATTAACGTGTATACTTACAAAAATTTCTGGCTCTTGGGATTCTGCAAAAAGAACCCTATCTTCCAAAGAAACAAAGCTATCATCATTTCTTACGAGTGATATTTTATATCCTTTTGAACGTAATATTGATTCAATTCTTTGAGAAATATCTAAGGTTATATCTTTTTCGTTAATACCCTCTCTAATTGCTCCATAATCAGAGCCACCATGGCCAGCATCAAGAATAATTTTACCTTTATGAACGCTTTTTCTTGAAGGTTTTTCAGTAATAATTGAACCGTCTTGGTATCCTTTAGTTACAAGAATTTTTAAAGCTTTACCGTCAATGCTTTGTTCTATTTTTATTGAATCAGATTTATTGATAGGAAGAGTTGCTCTTACACCTATTTCTGGCAATAGTGACAAAGTTAGTCGATTATAATAACTGCCGTCTAGGGTCTTAATTATATCTTGTTCGTTATAATTTTTTACATTGAATAAATATAAGTTTAAAGAATCATCTCTTCTTAATAAAGAATGTACTATTGGGGAAGAAAATGATAATATTAGTTCGTTAGAGCGTGAGTCAATTTTTCTTACAAAAACTTTATTTATGTTAGAAATATTTTGAACTAAACTTGTATGTTTTAATTTTTCGGAATCTATTAAAAATAAAGATTGAGAGTCTTGTGAATAAATTGGTAAATAATTTTTTGCCCTATCAGAATTTATTACAATTCTTGCTTTGTTAAATTCAAATTGACCTATTTTAATGGTATCTTTGCAACTACCATCAGAACAAAGCGCTATTTCTTTATTTCGAATAGCTCTGTTTAGAAAAGTATTTGGTAAATCAATTACTAAGCGTTCAGGATCTGTTAAAAACATTGTTTTAGCGGTGGTTAATTGTCCTAAACCGCTAATTAAAAAACCTTCATTTTTAGGTAGATATTGATTAATAAAAAATTTTGTTCTTAGTTTTAAATTTGAAGATAAGTCTACAGACACTGTAGAGTCAAAAGTTTTTCCATCAGTATTTGCGAGTGTTGAATTTTCAAAAGCTCTTTGGATATCATCCATAACACTTTCTGGTGCTTTAATTATACCTTGAGTTGGTATTTGAACTTTCTGTACAAATTGAGAATTGGCTACAATACTTGAATAAGTTGGAGATTGTTCTTTTTCGTCATAGATTGGGTTAAAATAATCATTTTTAAGTTCTGGTTTTACGGTTTTAATAATTATATTGCCATCAATAGTCAAAAGTTTTATTTTTGACGTATCAAAATCTTCTTCAAATGTAATTACAGTGCGCACAATATTGCGAGGTGTTGTTTCAAATTGCGCTAGACGAATTTCTTTTATGTTGCTTTTTTCAAAAACTAATTGTTGTTTTTCACCTACGAGAATTGCGTCCTCTATATCAAAGTAAATTCGATTAGGATTCGATAATGGAATAAATTTTAACTGATTTTGTAATTTATTATCTTTAGATGTTATATATACCAAAGATGATGAATCATCATAATGTAAAGACATTATCTTAGCTGGTTCAATGTCAGCAAATACTGAAGTTAAACAAGCCTGAATGAAAAATATAAATAATGTGATGAAAAATACAAATCTCTTCATTATATATTTAATTTTTTAATCTTAGCCCCAAAAGTCTAATAATATATTATCAAAAATTAACCTAAAAAAAAAGCACTTTTTAGAGTGCTTTGTGTACGTATTTTGAGAGTTGTATTTAAAACTTTATCCGTTAATTAAACGATCAATTTCATAAACTTTGAGAATAAGAGATTCAGTTTGGTCTTTAAACCAAGTTAAAAAGAATTTTATTTCGTCTCTAAAACTATAACATCCAGGCCACATTGTATACATAATGAATACTCCTTAAAAAACTTTTTTAACCTTACAAAATTATTAACGGCATTTTTTTGAAAAACTTTAATAAAAAATGAATAATTGTTACAAAACTTTATTAATTTTTGTAACAATTATTCAATATCAAGCAATTTCACTAATAAAAACATCTTTATATATATGAGGTATATTATGAGTAAGAGTGCTAATATTCAACACACAAAACAAATAGAATATACTTTAGCTCCTTCTGACAGTAACAAGGTCAGGGGTAATTCTCCTGTAAATATACCTATTGCTGGAAATGCTGCAATGGAAGAAGGGTATGCTGATAGAATTCAAACACGTACAATTAATCAAATAAACTCTATTGAAGAGCTTTATAAAAAAATTCTTAAAGATATTGAAATTGATTTAGAAGAAGCTAAAAGCAAACAATTATTAGAATCCATATTGGGTTGTTCTACTGAAGAACTTTTACAGAAATACAATAGTGATCCAGCATCTTTTAATCTTGTGGTTAAATGCATTAAGGATGCAAGTGATACTTTTTGGCCTTGGTCAGAAAAAAGTATAGAAGAAATTGCTACAGATGCTAATGAAGCTTATATTTCTGAAAAAACTAATGGTTCTAAATTCGGTCAAATGTGGTTTAATTTGTTTAAAAGTGATTCATTATTAAAAGAACTTGGTATAGATGAAAATGCGACTCTTGACGATAAAAAACTTGCTGTTAAAGCTTATTATGAAGAAAAATATCTAGGAGATATGTCAAAGCTTTCTGAAGAAGAAAAAACAGATCGTTATGAAAAAGCATTTACAGCATTTGGTAAATTTTTGAACAAATATAAATCTGCTGAGGAAAAAGCTTTATTGGCTGCAGTTATTGAAGATTTACGTTCAACTTCAAGAGGAGTAGCTGTTGAGTTAACTTTAGCAAGTTGTATGAATGATAAAAAAACTGTACAAACTGTTGCTAAATCAATTGAAGATTGTCGTGAAGCTATTGTTTCAAATGTTGATGCTCTTGAAGAAATAATGACAGCAGAAGATGCAACAGAAATCGCAAATACAACATTCAAAAACATGAGCGAAGAAGATGCTAATAACGCCTTAAATAAAATGCAAGCAAGAGGACAAGAAGTAAATGCAAGATTAAACGAACTTCTAACTAAAAAAGAAGCTGGAACTTTAACTGTAGAAGAACAAAAAGAATTAGCTAAACTATCTAATTATCTGGTTTCTGGTTATTCTGGTGCTGTAACAGGTGCTGTATATAACGAAAATTTTAATCAAGAGTCAAGAAAATCTTTCTATAATCAAATTACTACAGATACAAAATTATTAAATATTTCAAAAGAAGTCGTAGCTAATATTAATGAATATACAAACCAACACCCCGAAGTTTTAAAAGCTTCTTCTAATACTATTGAAAATGTTGTTGCACAAATGAACAACAATATAAAAACAACAGAAGAACAATACACAAACAGTGCAACATTAAGAACTGAACAACAAACAACAAAAGAATCAAAAGAAATTCAAAAAACACCTACAAGTTTAAGCCCACAATCCAATAATACTGCTATTGATAATAGCCCCAAAGGATCTTTAGGTTTTGAAATAAAAACTACACCATCTTCAACTAAAGCAAATTTGGCTTATAAAGAAGTTGCTCCAACTTTAAAAGATAAAAACAAACCCTCTATTCCTCAACAAGAAGAAATGACTGTACAAACTTTAACTGAAGTATTCAACAAAGGCTATAAAGCATTTAAAGAATATACAAAAAATACAAATGACTCTGAGATGAGTTATTTAATAGAAACTTTAAATGATTGTAAAAATACAGAAATCGTAAGAGAAGTTCTTGCTTCTTTAGAAAATTATGATGATAGTTTTTTAGGTATTCTTGCAGAAAATGTAAAAAATAATGATATTAAAAAAGAACTAGGCTCTTATATTACTAATATAGAAGTATTAAACAATGTTCTAAAATCATCAAACAATAATTCTATTATAGATTTTTATAAAGAAAGAATTGAAGAATTAGAAGAAAAAGAACAAAAAAATAATTGTGCAAATGATGTTTTAATGGCATAATACTAATATGAATCTGTTTAAAAAGATTATTTTATTTATATTATCAATTCAAGAAAAAATGCTTACTAAGAGTTTGAATAAAACTCTTGGGATAAAGCAAACATCTTCGCGAAAAAAATATTTTCAACAAGGCTGTTTTTTAAGTCTAAGCTCTCTTGCAGATAATGAAAAACAAAAAATCGAAGAGGAATTAAAGCTAATACTTAAGACTTATAATTATGAGCCAAAAGAAATTTTAAAATACATACAAATACAAGGAACAAAAGTATTTTATATTGAAAACTCTAGTAATTTGCATTCAATAGGCGAAAACGAAGGTTTTATTTATCCTCAAAAAGGTGCTAAAGCTTTTTATCTATCATTGCTAACACAAAAAACTGTTGCATTAAAAACAGACGAAATGTTTGTTCTTTCAAAAGGCGAAATAAATAAATATTTCTTTATTTACCATTTTTATAACTGGTATGCATATAAGCATAATATTGCAGGCATGGATACCGAAGCTCAAGAGTTGTTAAATAAATATTTATTTAATTCTTCAGAAGAAGATTTTTCAAAGCTTCAACTAGCTGATATTTATAAACTTAAAGATGCTATTAAACAAGATAAAGCTGCAATTGAGTTTGTTTTTAAGTTATGTCAGTTTTATGACGGTGCAAGAAATGCTTTTGAAAAAATGAAAGATACTGGAACTAGCCTTTAGGTAGCAAAAAAAATTTTTAGATGTTTTATAATTAGAGTAAGCTTAATATTTTGTAAAAAAGACTGTTAAAATTTGTAAATTTGTTGTAAAATATTGCTTGTCACAAATTAATATGCATAAGAAAGGAATTTTTTATGGTACTTGAAATGACTTACCAACAGCTTGAAAGAGCAGTTAATCCAACTCACGACATTAAGTTGTTCTCAGGAAGATCTAACCCCGCTTTAGCACAGGAAATTGCTGATTATTTGGGTACAACAGTTGGACCTATGGTAATAAAGAATTTTGCAGATGGTGAAATTTATGTTCAAGTAAAAGAGAGTATTCGTGGTGATGATGTTTTTATCATTCAACCTCTTTGTAATCCTGTAAATGAAAATCTAATGGAATTACTTATTATGATAGATGCTTTTAAAAGAGCAAGTGCTAAATCTATTACAGCGGTCATTCCTTATTATGGATATGCTAGACAAGATAGAAAAACTTCTGGTAGAGAAGCGATTACAGCTAAACTTGTAGCAGACTTGCTAACAACAGCTGGTGCAACAAGAGTTCTTGCAATGGATTTACATACAGGACAGATTCAAGGTTTCTTTAATATATTAGTAGATCATATTTTCGCAAATCCTATTCTTGTTGATTATTTTAAAAGCTTAAATATAGATCCAGAAGAAATGGTTTGTGTCAGCCCTGATATGGGTGGAGCAAATCGTACAAGACATTTTGCAAAAAAATTAGATTGTCCAATCGCAATTATTGACAAGCGTAGAGATAAGCATAATGAAGCTATTGCAGCACATATTATTGGTGATGTTGAAGGAAAAGTTTGTTTAATGTTTGACGATATGATTGATACTGCTGGTACAATATGTGAAGCGTCTAAGCTTCTTAAAAGCAAAGGAGCAAAAGCTGTTTATGTTGGTGCAACTCATGCTGTATTCTCAGGCCCAGCAATTGAAAGATTAAAAAATGCTCCAATAGAAGAATGTATTGTGACAAATACGATTCCTTGGAAAAAAGAAGATTTGCCAGCAAATGTTAAACAACTTTCAATAGCACCTCTTTTGGGACAAGCAATTTCAAGAATCCATGATGACGAATCTGTAAGCTCATTATTTGGTTTTGAAAAAGAAATGAAAGTGTAATAAATTTAATAAAAATCAGCAAAAAACGCATCTACTTTTGTAGATGCATTTTTTATAATAAAAATCTATTTGTTATTTTTTATTAAAACATTAATATCAACATTTAAAACTTTTGCAATATCAATCATTTTAATAATTGTTGGATTAATTTTTCCTGTTTCAATTAAACTAATAGAGTTTCTTGAAATTTCACACTTTTCAGCTAATTCTTCTTGCGAAAGCCCTTTTCTCAATCTTTCACTTTTTACATTTATTCCAATATTTTTTAATCTGTCTTTCATAACAATATTTTCGTAGATTCTTTAAGTTTTTTCCATATAATATAATTAGAAAACTCATAAGATAATTTGCTAATTAAAAACAAAAGGACTTTTATATAAAGCCCTTTTGTTTGTTTAGAGCAAATACATTGACATACCAAACAAGAGGCAAGTCTTACCCAATAGATTATGATTTATAATAAAAAACTAAGGGGTTCATTTTTTGTCAAACTCTTTGCTCTGTGGACCATTAATTAGATTTTTCACGAATTTCTAATTTTTTGGTCGTAGCTGGTTCTGTTTTTTGTTTAGGAAGAGTTATTGTTAACACTCCGTTTTTATATTCTGCATCTGCTTCTTCTGAACGAATTGGCTGGTCAAAAGATATTGTTCTTTTATATTTACCATATCTAAATTCACAAGTATGATATTTCATATTTTTTTCTTTTCGTTCTTTCTCTTCTTTTTCTTCTTCAATCTGAGCAGTAATTGTCATAAAATCGTTATCAAGCTCAACTTCAATGTCATCTTTATTTACTCCTGGTAATTGAACTTTTATTTTATAATCATTTTCAGATTGTTTTATTTCAACTGCAGGACGCCAAGTTGAAACTTTTTTCATAGATAATTGATGTGAAAAAGCTGGATTAATAATCGTATCTCTTAAAAAATTGTTTAATTCATTATGAATACTATCAAAAAATAAATCGGGTTCTCTTAATATTAAGTCTGTTTTCATTTAAAAAGCTCCTTTCGAACACTTTTAAATATAATTTGCTTTGTCTGATTTTTCATTAGCTAAATTATTTAACCTAAAAAGCGAAGTGGCGATTTTGATAAAATCAAAATCGCCACTTTTTATAACAATGTATTATATTTATTTAATAACTGTGCCTGCAGTTTTTCCATATCTTCTTATAGTAGAATTTAAAAGATTTTCGTGATGTTTATCACGATATATTTGACAAAGAAGCTTATAAGCGTGTTTGTTGTAAGGGTTTTCTTTTAAAATATCTTCTAATTGTGATACTGCAGTATTTGAGCGTTTCATATAATAATTGATTAATGGTGGAAGAGTTATTGTTAAGTCATTTTCATCAGTTGCCCAAGCTATATCAGCACAACTTTTAGCATTATCAAACTCTTCTGCATCTAAATACATTACTGCCACTTCATAATAAACTTCAGATTTGCTTCTTCTGTCGGTTTTCATTTGTGCAACAATTTGATATTCTTGTGCAGCTTTTTTATACTCAGCGCGTTTTCTATATTGTTCAGCTAAAGCTAGATGAGTAGCAATATCACCTGCAACAACTTCTTTTAAATCTGTGTCATCATTAACAGGAACATCAAGAGTTGCTAAAACTTCATCAGCTGTCATTAGTTGTGCTTTTTCTTCTTGAGATAAAGCTTCGTTTGTAATATCAGGTATAACTGAATATAAAAGAGCTAAAGATTTTAAATCTCTTGGTGTAATTTCTGTATTAAATTTTGTTCCAATAGGATACATTACGTCATAGATACTAGGACTTTTTCCTGTTAGACCTAGTGAATGTCCAATTTCTTGTAGTGCAGATGAAAAAAGTTGTTTAGAGTCGTGACTATGTCCTTTAGCATCTGTTTTATTAAATACAACGATTGAATCTGTAATTACATTTCCATTAACACTAAATGCGTGTACGCCAATTGAATCTTTGTTATCGTTAGTTTTGAAATAGCATTTCATATTTGCTTCTTGAGGAGTTTCTACAAATTCAAAGCTTACAAGACCTTCGCTAGCTCTTTGCCAAGCTTGATATCCACTCATAACAACTTCTCTGTAGTATTCTGGCACGCTAGAAGAGTCTTCAATATATACTTTTAAAGGGAAAGAGTTTTTATTCCAACGGATAAGCTTGCCATTTTTGCAAATATTTCTAAAATAGCTATCAATTACGGCAGCTTTAATTGTTTTTTCACTCATTGATTTATCATAACCTAATGTAATTGTAGCAATATTTTGAAGTCCAAAAGCTACTGATTTTTCAGCTGGAGCTATATTAGTGAAAGAACAAATTCCTGCTGCGATAATAAACGTACAAATTGCAATCTTTTTCATATTATTTAATCCCTTTTTTATATTACATATTAATTATAAAACACGAAAAAAAATTTTTTGCCTTTTTTTTATAATATTTTAAGATATTTTACAATTAACTTTATTTGATTGAAACTTTAACCTAATTTATGCTAAACTCAAACTATCAAGGAGGGATTATGCACGAGTATATTTTTAAAATGAAAAAAGGTGATATTGAGATTGAATTAAAATCTGATGATTTAGATTTTGTAGAAGAACAACTTAACAAATGGAGAGAAGAACTTCTCCAACAGGATTAATAAAAGATGGCAGTTTATTCATTTAGGATTAAAAAAGGTAAATATTTATTAGAGCTTTCAACTTCTGATAAGGAATTGCTTGTTGAGCAGTTTGATAGATGGGTTAATGCTGCTAAAGTTTATGCTCGTCGAAAAAAAGTTGAAGAGTGTAAGAATATGGTAAATGAACAAATAGCGGCAGAAGAAAAAATTACAAAAGAAAATATTGAAGCTCATATTGCTAATCATAAATCAGAAGATTCCTTAAGAATTGAAGATACAATTTTTAATGATATAAAAGAAGAAAAGACAGAAGAAAAAAATAATTTGGATATTTTCTATAAACCGCAAGTAGAAGAGAATTCTGTGTCTATTTCTCAAAAAGTAGCTTCTACTGGGGTTTTTGACTCGATTTTGGAAAATTCTTTAAATAATCCAAAAACAGAATTATCGTTTAAGTCTGCGCCAACTATAAAAAAAGATAATGCGTTCTTAAACTATATGGCTTCTAGAAAAATAGAACGTAAAATTGACTATTTATTATTAACTGCATATTATTTTACACAATACGAGCAAAAACCTCGTTTTACATTGAAGCAATTGAATGCTAAGCTTATGCAAAATATTGCTGTAATAATTGATCATTCTGTTCTACAAGAAGCAATTAATAGAGATTATATTGAATGTTTGCCTGACTTAACAGGTTTAGTTGGTGCTAGCGAGTATCGTTTAACAGCTTATGGTGAAAAGGTTCTTTTAGATGACTAAAGTTGCGGTTGCTCTTTCTGGTGGTATTGATAGTGCCGTAACTGCGGCTTTGTTAAAAGAACAAGGCTATAATGTTGTTGGTGTGACTGCCAAAATGACATGTTCAGATGATTTTGAACAAGTTGTTTTGAACGCAAAAAAAGTTGCGGATAAGCTTCAAATAGAACATTTTGTAATTGATGTATCAAAAGATTTTGAGCAAGAGGTTATAAAATATTTTGAAGAATCTTATAAAAATGGTCAAACTCCTAATCCGTGTATTATTTGTAATAAGTCTATTAAATGGGGAATTCTATTTGATTATGCAATAAAAAATTTAAAGTGCGATTTTATTGCAACAGGACATTATGCGAAAATAGAGAAAAAAGACGAATGGTATAAATTATTTCCAGCTTCTGATGAGCATAAAGATCAGTTATATTTTTTATTTCTTTTGTCTCAAGAACATCTTTCAAAAACTTTATTTCCGCTAAGCAATTATAAAAAAGATGAGGTTCGAAAGCTGGCTGAAAAATATGATTTACCACAAAAATCTGCTAAAGAGAGTCAGGATATTTGTTTTATAAAACCTCCAATGACAACAAAAAAGTATTTAAACTCTATTTTTAAAATATCTAAAGGAGAGTTTGTTGAGAAAAAAACAGGAAAAGTTCTGGGTTTTCATGATGGTTTTTGGCAATTTACTATAGGTCAAAGGAAAGGTATTGGTATTGCAGCGAAAGAGCCTCTTTATGTTGTTGAAATAGAACCGAAAACTAATCGTGTATATGTTGGGTATAAAGAAGAGCTTTTTGCAAAAAATCTTGAATTAAAAAACATTTATTGGAGCTATCCTGTATCAAATAAAGAGTTTGAAGTTTTAGTTAAAGTTCGTTACAATATGCAAGCGGTAAAAGCAAATGTAAAAATTAATAATATTTTAAACTTAGAGTTTATAGAACCTATTTCGGGGATAACACCAGGACAAGCTTGCGTTTTATATGATGTAAATGACGGACATTTATTGGGTGGCGGATTTATTGATCTTTAATACTTCTACCTCATTCTAACCTTCTCTTGTTAGAAAAAAGGGTTATTTTTACCCGTCTTTGGGGTTGGGCTAGTAATGCCAAACTTATCCCATCTCCTTTTTTAACCTGTCTTTGGAGCTGAAATACATACACCAAGCTTACTCCATCTTCTTTTTTAACCTATCTTTGGAGCTGAAATACATATACCAAGCTTACTCCATCTGCTTTGTGGAGAGAGCTAGAGTGAGGTGATTTTTTTAAGATTTTACAAAAATTATTGATTAATGTATTATTTTCTTATGTTACAGAAGCAATTTAGACTAAAAAAAAGAGTGGCTTTTCAGGCTACATATCGTTCTGGAGTGTCTTTTCATAAAGAAGGCATTACTGTTTTTTGTGGCAAAGTAAAGAAAAATGATATACCAACAAAATTTGGGTTTGTTGTAAGTAAAAAGATCCATAAACGAGCTGTAAAAAGAAATCGAATTAAACGACTAATGCGTGAAAGCGTGAGGCTTTATATAAAATCGGAACAAAGTTTTGATACTAAATACATTTCGCTTATATTTGTCGCTTCTGCAAGATTGTTGGATAAAAAATTTTCAGAAGTTGATGCTATTGTAACAAAAATTATGAGAAAATTGTTAAATGATTGATGGAATATTAACACCAGCGCTTAGAGATATTGATTATTTAGCTCCAGCAGCTCCTTATCCTGTGACTCCTTCAGGGATTACAATTCACCAGAATCCAATATATCGTTATGCGATTCCAACTGATGAACAGCCTGTTTTAATCATTAAAGACTATATTCCTGATTATAATGGGAATTTTATAGCACCAGGGCATTATCAACTTGCGTTGTCTGATGACAGAGAGTTTTTATATCTTATTGAATCTAGAAATTTACTTGCGGTTATTCCTGTTTTTAAGCTTGCTGAAAATGAAGCAGAGCTGAAAAAATATAGAGATAAAAATAAAGATCTTACAAAATCAGAAAAAAAAGAAGTCGAACGAGCTGAACGAAAGAAAAAAAGAGATGAAAAACGACAAAAGATTATAGAAGCTAAGTATGCTATAACAGGTGCAACTTTACCAAGTAAAGAGTATGTGCATTTAGATGCAAGTATAGATTTTATAAAAGAAGGTGGGTACTATTTAATTCGCTATGAAAAAGGCTATATCAGAGCATGGGGTGCAATAAAGGTCGTGAATTAGATAAGCTAATTTCTTGTTTATCTTTAATTTAATAAAGTTTGTTAAGAAACCGATAATATTGTATACAAAACCAAAATTATATGATATGATTGAATTATAGTATTAGATAAAATTTTTGAGGATATATGCGATAGCAAAGCTTATTATTGAATAATAAAAGTTGTCAGGTAGGTTATATGTGCCTGAATGTCGTGTATATATAAAAAAATAGAAAGAGAAAAGGTGCTAGATGAGTAGTACATTATTTGTTGTTGCTGTAATTATAGCTGTAATTTTAGCGGCAGTTATTGCAGTGCAAAGGGTTAAGTACAAGAACCTTGTACAACAAACAGAACAAAGCATGAAAGATCTTAAAGAAAAAGAATCTATCATGCAAAAAGAAGCTATGATTAAAGCAAAAGAGGCTTTGCATAGCGAAAGAGAACAGCTAAATGAAGATGAAAGAGAAAGAAGAAGAGAATTCGCGGCTATTGAAACAAAGCTTTCAAAACGTGAAGATATGATTGAAAATAAAATCCAAGAGCTTACGGATAAAGAAGTTTCTCTTGACAAAATGAAAGATAAAATCATAGAAAAAGAGGACTTATTAGATGAGCTAATTGGAAAAAGTACAGCAGAATTAGAAAGGATTGCTGGGCTTTCTGTTGAAGAAGCTAAAAGGATGTTGATGGAACAATTAAAAAGTGATTTAGCTCAAGAGCAACTTCAATTAATTAGAGAAAACGAAGCAAAAATAAGAGAAAATGCTCAAGAAAAAGCAAAAGAAATTCTTTCTACAACAATGCAAAGATGTATGATGGAACAAGTAGTTGAATCAACAGTTTCAGTAGTTTCACTCCCAAGTGATGAAATGAAAGGTCGTATTATTGGTCGTGAAGGTCGTAATATTAGAACTCTTGAAACTTTAACTGGTGTTGATTTGATTATTGACGATACTCCAGAAGCAGTTGTTCTTTCTGCTTTTGACCCAGTAAGACGTGAAATTGCAAAAATTGCTTTAGAAAAATTGATTCAAGATGGTAGAATTCACCCTGTAAGAATAGAAGAAACTGTCGAAAAATCTAGAGAAGAAGTTGAACAAAAAATTCTTAAAGAAGGTGAAAATGCTGCCGTAGATATGGGTATTATGGGCTTAAATAAAGAGCTTATAAAGAATTTAGGACGCTTATACTACAGAACTTCTTATGGCCAAAATGTCCTTAAGCATTCTCTTGAGGTAGGTCATATAGCAGGCATGTTAGCAGCTGAGTTAGGTGCGAACGTGAATGTGGCAAAACGTGCAGGTTTATTACACGATATTGGTAAAGCAGTAGACCAAACTCAAGAAGGTACTCATATTCAATTAGGTGTTGAGTTAGCTTCTCGTTATGGTGAAAAACAAGATGTTATTCACGCTATTGAAGCTCACCATGATGATGTTACTGCAAATACGATTGAAGCTGTATTAGTAAAACTAGCGGATGCTATTTCTGCAGGTAGACCTGGTGCAAGACGTGATACTTTAGAAATTTATATTAAACGACTTCAAAAAATTGAAGAGATTGTAAATAGTTATGAAGGTATTAAACAATCTTTTGCAGTTCAAGCTGGGCGTGAAGTTAGGGTAATAGTTCAATCAGAAATGTTTGACGATTTAGCTTCACAAAAATTAGCCAGAGATATTGCGAAAAAGATTGAGGATGAGCTTGATTATCCAGGACAAATTAAAGTTACTGTTGTAAGAGAGTTCAGAACAACTGAAATAGCAAAATAGGGGTAAATATATTAAGGCTTGCTTTTAAAATACAAGCCCTAAGTTACTTCAAATAAGAATATGGAACAAGACACTTTAAAAATATTATTTTTCGGAGATATTACAGGAAGACAGGGGCGCAACGCGCTCAAGTCTTTCTTAGCATCTTCAGATTTAAATAATACATTTGTAATTGTAAATATTGAAAATGCCTCTCATGGTTTTGGGCTTACAAAGAAGAACTATAATGATTTGACTTTAGCAGGAGTTAATTGTTTTACTTCAGGAAATCATATCTGGGATAAAAAAGATATTTATGAATATATTAACGATGCTGCGAATCTTGTACGTCCGATAAATTATCCTGTAGGTACTCCTGGAAAAGGTTCTCAGGTGTTTGAGTTTAATGGTTTTAAAATTGGGATTATAAATGTACTTGGACGAGTATTTATGCCTCCAATGGATTCTCCTTGGCAAGTTGTTATTGAAGAAATTAACAAGCTTAAAAATGAAAATGTTGAGCATATATTTATTGATTTTCACGCAGAAGCAACAGCAGAAAAGATTTGTTTTTCCAAGTTTTTAGCAAATGAGTTTAATACAGAAGAATATGCGTTAGTGAAAGGTTTCTTTGGTACACATACTCATGTTCAGACTGCAGATGAAAAAATTATTAATGGAATGGCCTATATTACAGATGCAGGTTTTTGTGGCTCTGTAGATAGCGTGATTGGAATGGAATATTCTACATCACTTAAGCGACTTTCAACAAGCCTTCCTGAGCGTTATGAAATTGCAGAAAGTGGACTTGCTCAACTTAATGGTGTTGAAGTTCTTATTGATAGAACAAAAGCAACACAAATTAAAAGGATTAATATTTTAGTAGATAATAATGAACAAGAAAGGAAGGCCGACCTTGACTCAGGGGGTTAAAATTGAGGGTGGTATGAAAGGCGATTATCATATTCACACCAATTATTCAGATGGCGTTTTTTCTCCGGAAAAAATCGTTGATTTAGCGCTCGAAGCTGGTTTAAAAGCTATTTCGCTTACGGACCACGATAATGTTTTATCGTATAATATCGCAGTAGAATATCTTAAAACTAAAGAAGTTGAAATGAAAGTTATTCAAGGTATTGAAGTTAATACTTTGTATAAAGATTATGAAGTTCATATTTTAGGGTATTTTCCTGATACAACAAAAAGTGATTTTAAAAATTTATTAAAGATTCAACAACAGGCTCGTACTAAGCAAACAAAAGAGATTCTAGCTCTTTTATCTAAAAAAGAAGGAATTAAAATTAAGTACGAAGATGTAAAAAATATGGTTGCAGAAGGTGGTTCTATTGGTCGTCCTCATATTGCAAAAGCGATTACTAATGCTGGTGGAACAAGCAATGTGATGGAAGCTTATAGCAAATATATTCATAGAAATTCACCTGTCTATGTAGAGAGAAAAACTGTATCTCCGTTTGATGCTGTTGAAGTTATTTATGATTCTGGTGGGATTCCTGTAATAGCTCATCCTTATGATATTGATATAGCAGAAAAGCTTATTAAAGATCTTATGAATTGTGGACTTAGAGGGATTGAAGCTTATCATAGAAAACATTCTCCTGCAATTGTTGAGTATTTTTCTTCTATGGCGGAAAATCTAGGGTTAATTGTAACAGGTGGTTCAGATTTTCATGCCCCAAATATAATGAATGGACAAATTATTCTGGGTAAGAATTTTGTTCCTGAATGGATTTATGAAAAATTGCTTGAAGAAAAAAGAAGATTAGATTTAGCATAAAATAAGAGAGGACTTATGAAAAAAGGTTTTACCATCGTAGAAGTATCAATACTGCTTGTAATATTTTTAATAGTGGCTTTTTTGGTAGCGCCTTTGTCGCTTGATGATACAACTCAGGCTAAAAATATTTCACGTTGGCGAAATGTTCAACAAGAGTTCTCAAATATCTTCTTTTCTATAAATTCACAGAAGGATCACTCTCTTTTGCCTTTTAATGCTGTTCTTGATGATATTTTTGC
The DNA here is from genome assembly GCA_017482685.1 of bacterium. Taxonomy (GTDB): domain Bacteria; phylum Cyanobacteriota; class Vampirovibrionia; order Gastranaerophilales; family Gastranaerophilaceae; genus CAG-196. The sequence continues at coordinate 49,533 of JAFUMP010000029.1, forward strand.
AAGTGAGATTAAAGGTGAAACAAAGCCTTATAAAATAACTTTTATGAACGGCACTTATCCAAATGTAACTTATCGATTTAAGGATTTTAAAACAACTTATTCTAATGCTGTTCTTGCAATAAAATTGTTTAGTGACGTAAAAGAAGATGGGTTGCATGGTATTTTAATGTATGACGTTAATGGAAAATATAGGCCAAATACTTGGGGGAAAGATGTGTTTGGGCTGTATATTTATGAAGATAAGTTCGTTCCGTTTGGTAAAAATGAACCGATTAGTAAACAAAAACAAGATTGTTCAAGAAATGGAACAGGTTTATTTTGTTCAAATTATTATTTAATTGGAGGAAATTTTGATTAAAAATATATGTGTATTCGCTTCATCTTCAAACCATTTGGAAGAAATTTTTTATAAAGAGGCAAGAGAGCTTGGATTATTGATTGGAAAGAATAATTATAATGTTGTCTATGGCGGAAGTAAACTTGGTCTTATGTATGCTTGCGCAGGAGCAGTTAAAGAAGCTGGTGGAAAGATTTTTGGGATTATGCCAGAACGCTTAGCAAATATGGGATGTGCTAATCCTGATGACTGTGATGAGTTTATATTGACGATTGGTATGCGTGAAAGAAAAGCTAAATTAGATGAGCTTTCTGACGCAGTTATAGCTATTGCTGGAGGTTTTGGTACATTAGAAGAGCTTTCTGAATTAATTGTTCAGAAACAATTAGGATATAATAATAAGCCAATAGTAATACTTAATACAGCTGGTTTTTATGATAAATTAATTGAGTTCTTTGAAACTATTATTCAAAGAAGTTTTGCAAACGAGGAATCTAGAAAGCTATATTATATTGCAAAGACACCAAAAGAAGCTATTGATTATATACGAAACTATCAGCCTGAAGAATTTGGCTTAAAATTTGTTAAATCAAAGTTTTAATTTTTGTTTAGGCTACTAATCAGGCCTTCTAAAGCTAAAATATAGCTATCTTCTCCAAAACCTGCAATAATGGCTTTACATACTCCACTTAATAAAGAAGTATGTCTAAATTCTTCTCTAGCGTGGATATTTGTCATGTGAACTTCTATTGTTGGGATTTGAACCGCTGCTATTGCGTCTCTAATAACGACGCTTGTATGTGTATATCCACCAGCATTTATCAAAATGCCATTATAATTATTGAGGGCGCTTTGGATTTTTTCAACGATTTCGCCTTCAATGTTGCTTTGGTAAACATCAACATCTGCGCCAAGTTCTTTACCTTTGTCTATAACAGCTTGTTCTATTTCTTTTAAAGATTTTCCACCATATTTTTCAGGCTCTCTTATACCTAACATATTTAAATTTGCACCATTTATAAGTAATATTTTCATAGAAACCTCTTTTATTATTTACCCCTTTATTATACAATATTTTTAAAGATTAATAAACAAAAGAAAAGCGAGGATGAGATGATTAACAAACGTTGGTATGACAGTGATCCTATTTTAAAAGAGGCGCTTGAACTTTTAAGATTGCAAACAGATGATACAAAATCTGAAGCTACTGAATTTTTATTGAAACTTCAAGAACAAGTTGCAGGCGAAGTAATAGAACACGTTTATGGTATTATTAATACTTTTCAAGGAAAAGGTAATCGTTGGTACGATAATGATCCGATGATGTTAAAAGGTGTTGAATTACTTAGAAATGCTCCAGCTAAAATTCAAAGAGTTGCTGCGTTAAAGTTACTTATTGCGCTTGAACAAAAATCTTTTGATGGAGTTGAAATCTAGTGAAAGATGTTCAAAACCAATCTGATTCAAGGGGTGTAGAGATTCAAAAAGTAGGGATTAAGGATTTTGAATTACCTATTGTTATACAAAGAAAAGATGCTGAGGATAAAGTTATTTATGCATCTGCAACTTGTGGTGTGACATTACCTGCGCATTATAAAGGAACTCACATGTCACGCTTTGTTGAGGTTTTGAACGAATGGCGTGGTAAAAAAACACTAGATATAAAAAATTGTGTAGAAGCAATGGTTGAAAAGTTGGATGCAAAATCTGCTTATTTGAAATTCGACTTTAAATATTTTATTGATAAAAAATCTCCTGTAACAGGCATTTCAGCACCAATGTGCTATGATTGTACTTTTGAGGGAGTGTTAGATAATTACCAAGAAGAAGATGAAGAATATAGATTTTTTCTAGGGGTAAAAGTTCCTGTAACAACACTTTGTCCGTGTTCTAAAGAGATTTCAAATTATGGCGCACATAATCAACGTGCAATAGTATCTGTAAAGGTTACTTATCCGGAAGACGAGCATGTTTGGATAGAAGATTTAGTTTCGAGAATTGAAAAAACTGCTTCATCTGAGCTTTATCCGCTTTTAAAACGAGAAGACGAAAAATATGTTACTGAACACGCTTATGATAATCCAAAATTTGTAGAAGACGTGCTTAGAGATGTTGTTTTAATGCTCAGAAATGATGACAAAATTGATTCATTTGAGGTTGAATGTGAATCATTGGAGAGTATACATAACCACTCAGCTTGGGCATATCAGCAAGAGGGATAAATTTCAAAATTTTAAATTGAAAAAAGTAAGAAGTCTACGTAGAAATTGAGTTTTATAAAAAGTTTTTTATTAAAAAAAAGAAAAACCCCACTTTAGAAAAAGTCGGGTTCGGAATCTTTGTTAATAATTCCTCATGTGTAGAAGGTTAGTGTGTAGGTTGTATGAAAGGTTGTGTGTTATGTGTCGTTATATCCTGTGTATAAGTTTTGATTACTTACATATATATAAAGTATTTTTCTAATCTATAATTTCACTATCTGCTCAATATTGTTACAAAACTTTACATTTAAATTAAAAACTTGATTTTTTATATTTATGAGTGATAATAATACTTGTAAAGAGTTAACGCGGGTTGGAGCAGTCTGGTAGCTCGTCGGTCTCATAACCCGAAGGTCGTTGGTTCAAATACAGCACCCGCAACAAATTTAAATAAAAAGACTTTCAAAGTAATATGGAAGTCTTTTTTTGTTATTACAAGTTCGAAAGTTCAAGGTAATTAAGTTTTTATTGATGTATTTTATTGCTTAGTTTTGGTCGGAAGTCTTTTACGTCATTGCGAGGGCGAAAGCCCGAAGCAATCTAGTCTTGGTGTATTTTAAATGGTCGGATGTTTGCATTTTCAAACTACTCCAAGCGGATTTTGCACTCTGCCGAAAGAAAAGTGACTTTTGTTACTCACTGATCCTATATC
>JAFUMP010000030.1 GCA_017482685.1 bacterium
ATTGAAACCGCATTATAAATATTATTGTCATTTGGATTTGAAACATATCCTTCAGGAATATTCGTTGCAGGTTCATTCACTTGAATTTTTACAGCATTATAAGTAGCAGCTTTGCTATTTATTGCTCTATTAACATCTATAGCAGGAACATTTGTCATAAGTTGATATTTCCTTTCAAAACATATCGATACACTCACATTAAAAACCCTAAATATTAAAAGTTGCGTTTTTAATAATCTATTTTTACAAATTTTAACATAAAAAATTTTTTATCTCACATTAATTACATCAAAATTTTTAAAATCAAAGATTTTTTTAGTATTATTATTTAGTTTTTCTTGAGCCAAAATTGTACCGACAATAGCTTCAAGTTGAGCCACTGGCATCATATTTGTTGGTAATTCTTCAAATCCATATAAATTTCTTAATGCACTTTGCAAAAATTTACAGTCAGCTGAAGAGCGCTCTTTAAAATTAGAATACAAATCAAGCTTTTGCCTCGTTAAATAGACCTCAAACCGATAAATTTCAGCACCTTTATCTTTTAAAGTATTTAATAAATCACACCCTCTTGGCGAAAATCTTTGCATCCAATTATCACTATTAGGAAAATTACCTAACGTATGAATCATTTGATATGGTTTTGATAAAACCCTCCATTTTCCTTCCAACATTGTATTATCCCAAGGTAAAGATACACAAATAATAGAATTTTTTAGAGAAGGATAATTTTCAAAAAACAGATTTATATCATTCATTGAAAAAAGTTTATCTAAATGAATTAGATTACCCGTTGCAATTTCTCTTACAGCTACTCCACTTTCAACAGAACTGGTAGGCCCAAGAGATAAACCAACCGCATGTGTTATCATAATCCAAAATCCTCATCCATAGGGATTGCTGTATTTAATTTAATAACCCTTTTTTCGATTTTTGGCATGTCGTTTGCTTCTTGTTTTTCATCTTCTAGATTTATATAAAGTTCCATGTTGCTTTTTGAAAGCTTTTCACTTTTTTGTTTTTGAATACGTTTTTTATTATCTTCAAGCAATTTTTTCGCAGCCAAAGATATTGAATCACCTTCAACTTTTTTGATAATAGCTTCTCTTTGTCTTTGTATTTTATCCTGTTCTGCTTTAGTTAAATTAAAAGTTGAACTTTCTTTTGTACCAAATAAATTTTTATATTTATTTTTCAAGATTAAAATTTCAACACGTCTATTAGCTGCATCTTTAGAAGTAACAGCTTTTTCTAAAGGTCTTGTATCAGCATAACCTATCGCAGTGAACAAAGACGGTGTAAATTTAAATCTTTCAATCAAATATCTAACAACAGAACAAGCTCTTGCACTAGATAATTCCCAGTTTGAAGGGAACTGTTTACTCTTCATTATATAACTATCAGTATGACCTTCTACCACCATGCTATGAAGAATGAATTTTTTACAAATTAATACCCCAACCTTATCCAACAAAGTTCTTGCTGAAGGATCTAAATATGCAGAAGCCGGTGAAAACAAATATTTATCATCAAATGTTAACAACAAGCCTTTCTCTGTAATTTGAGCTGTAATACCATCAAGTTCTCCAATTTCACTAAGCTCCTTAATCTCTTCTGCAATTTCTTTAAACGAATCTTCTTCATATTTAGGACTAATATACTCAAGCATAAGCGAAGGGATAAATGAATTTGCTTGTTGCGATTCGCTAAAAATAGAATCACTACTGTCAAGAATTGATTGCTGACCATCAAACAAAGTATTTTGACTAAAGGCCTGCTTCAAAGAATCTTCAAGCTTCGCAAAATCAGTTGCGTCAACTTGTGCTAGAGCATATAGCACAACAAATGTTGCAAACAATAACGTAATAAAGTCTGCGTATGAAACGAGCCATCTTTCTAGATTTTCATGTTCAGGATGTTTATGTTTTTTAGCCATTATCTTTTGCGCCTGAGTTACTGTTATCTTCTAAAATAAATGAACGTAGTTTTCTTTCAATCAAAACAGGGCTTTCACCTGCTTGAATTGAAAGTACACCTTCAAGAATCATGTTTTTATATAAAAACACATTTTGATATATAAATTTAATACGTGTACTTAAAGGAATCATAAGTAAGTTAGCTGCAAATAGACCATAAATTGTTGCAACAAACGCTACTGCAATACCTGCACCTAATTTTGAAGGATCTGAAAGGTTTTGCATAACTTGAATCAGACCCATTACCGCACCGATAATACCGAGTGTAGGAGAATAACCACCAAATGATTCAAAAACTTTTGAAGCGTTATTTACGTACTGTTCTTGTTGTTCAATTTGATTTTCCATCATCTCTCTAACAAGAGTTGGGTCGGTACCGTCAGCTACAGCTCCTAAACCTAAAGTTAAAAGAGAATCAGATGCAGAATTTGCTTCTTTTTCAAGAGCTATGATACCTTCTTTTCTTGCTTTTGTTGCAAAGCCACCAATTTCAGTAATTAATGCATTAAAATCAGATTTTGGCGGGAAAAAGACATCTTTAAGTATCAATATAGCAGCTTTTAGTGTTGCAGGTGGAAAACTTAATATTACAGCACCCATTGTACCACCGATTACAATAAAGAACGCTGTAATTTGTAGCAACTGACCAATATTACCGCCTTCCATAGCCTGTCCTATTAATATCATTGTGATACCAAAGAACATACCTATTATAGCAAATATATCCATAACTATCTCCAATTTTATACTATTCTAGATACATTAAACTATATTTTAGAGAGTTTTTTATCGTTCAAATACAGTATATTAAAAGGATTATGGATTATCGAAATTACCAGCTAAAGTTCTAAGAGCTCTTTGTTCAGCTCTATCTGCCCTTTTTAACGCAGCTTCTAAACCAGAATTATCAAAGGTTTTATTTATTTTTGCACCTAATTGAGATGGAATATATTTAGTTGCCTCAGACTCCTTTGTTTCTTTTTTTAAAACATTTTCAGAAGAAGGAATATATGAATAATTATCACGTTTTTCAAGTTTTATTTTATTTTCTTTAACAGGTGAAGTACTTGGCAAATAATTATAATCATCTTTAACTACAGCTTCTTCTGGTTTTGTGACAACAGAATCTGGGTTTTGTTCCATAAAAATATTAACAGGTTCTTTAGATTGTTTAGACGCTTCTTCTACCTGTACTTTTTGCAAATTTGGTTGTAATACATTTGACTCAGTTTTTACTTCATTGTTTTCAGATACTTTTTCTTTAAGAAGATTTTTTTCAGCTTTATTTTGTTGCATTTTTTCTTCCACTAATTTATCTTCTTCTGTTTTTAAATTAGAAGAAATTTCTTCATCGACATTCTGTATATTATTTTCTTCTTTCATATTATTTTTTTCAGTTACAGGTTCTTGAATTGCGGGCCTTAAACTTTCTGGTGTTTCAAAAACATTATTAATTGGTTGATTTACCAAACCCAACATTTTACGTCTTTGAGTTTCTTCAAGCCTTGCTTTCAAATCTTCTTTTGTGAATCTCTTTTGTTCTTTTTTAGCTTCTACATTTTCTTCTTCTTTGTATCTATCATAATAATTACCAAAGCATCCTTTAATTCCTTTGTTAATTATTGTATCTAGAATTCCCATTGTAATTCCAGCCCAAACACCTACTCTGAGAGGAACACCACCTAAATTTCTAAAGAAACTTGGAATTCTTCTAGCAGTATTACCTAAGAAGCTACCGTTTTTATAAGCTGCTATGTTTTCTAAATCCATAGTCAAGAATTTGCCTAATTGTTTCGACATTTTTGTAAATAAGCTTTGATTTTTACTATTTTTACCACGTAATTCTTTTAGCTTACCTTTAAGTATATCAAGTTTTTTCTTATAATCACCATAAGATTGGAATGTCTCATTAGCAGCTTTCTTTTCACCTAATCCAAATATATTTTTATACCAACATTTTTCCTTAAACGGATTAGCTTCTTCATTAAATTCCTTTATTAATCTACGACATTCTTTAACGTCTTCTGGACTCATGCCTGCATACTGCACACCAGCTAAATGATGCATAATACTTAATCCTAATGGGAAAGTAAATACCCAACTCATAGTATGAATAAGACCATGAGCTGCAGTACCAGCTTTATCTTTAGGTTCAGCTTTTTTAGTATCTAAAATAGTATCTACAATAATTGGTGATACAAAAAGCAATACCCCCATTTTTCCACCACCAAAAGTGAAACCTCTATGACATTTCTGTAAAAATGTCGCTAAAGCTTTACCTGTTTTAGTTTTTGCACCTTGTAGAGTAGAGTGTAGCCTGTTTCCGATTTCATCAAGTCCAATATATCTTTCAAATGGTTGGAAAGGACCAAGCAATTTTTGATGTCCTGCACCAATTCTAATACCTTTGCCTTTTTGACAAGCATTGCGTACTTTTACAATATCCTTTAAGCTTGCTGGATTTTTTTCTAGTTTTTCTATAAATTCTTTAGCAACCCCTAACTTCTCTAATTGTTTTGTTTTAACAATTTCTGTTGCATTAGAATTTTTAAGAACATCTCTTATCGCATCATCAGTTAGACCAATACGTTTCAATTGAACGGCATTAGAAACAGCATCCTCTGTTGTTGCTTCTTTGAAAAATTTATTTATAAATTCTTTATCAGTTTTACTAATTCCAAGCTTTTCTAATTCAACAAAACCTTCTTCTGTAAGCTTAAGAGTTTTTACAACCTGACTAAAGTCATGTACAACCCTTTGTTGTGTATTCAAAAGTTCACCTTTCACAAACTCCCATTCTGCTTCTGAAGGTGTTTTTCTTACAGCGTTTATAACATCACTGTTACGGAATATATGACAGAATTTTTCTTTTGCAGATTTTCCCCAACCTAAAACTGTTTGAAAAGGTTTAGATTGAACAAACTTTGAATTTTCAATATTATCACCTAATTTAGCAGCTTTTCCTACTAAACTTTTTTCATATTCACCACCACAAGATTTAGAGAATTTATCAACCCCCCAAGCCAAACCTGCACAACTACCTAACATCATGAACGGATGCTCAAACCAAGGTGATACAAGATTAAGCATATCCCATTTCTTTAATTTATCTTTAAATGTTAAACTCTTATCAACACTTTCTATATTAGATAAATATAAATCAGGAAGTTGAACTTCAGGCAAAATTTGTGGTTCAACCCCAACTTGTTGTATCTGTGGATTTTGTTGAGCTTGAATTAATTCATTTGATTTAAAATTGGCTATCTTATTTGTATTCAATCCAATTTGAGTCACAATAACACCTTTATATAAACCTAACTATTTATATAAAGTCTTATTCTCGAAAAAAATTGCCTCAAAATAGCTCAAATTTTCAATTATGAAACAAAACTTAACAAAAATATTGTAAAACAGAGTATAAAAGAAATAATCAAAGTAAAGAACCAAAAGCACCAAAACAAATCTTTTTTCTTTTCTTTTTTTGCAAAAGTTTTTTTATCTTTTGTTAAAGATATTTTTTTTGTCTTTTTTTCAATTTTAGTTTTCTTTTTTTCCTTAACATATTTTTCAGCTAAACTCTGTTTTGATTTTTTTCCAGTAATCAACAAATCAATATCAAATTCTAAATTTAATATTTTTGAATCCGATTTTTTATAATAAACACCATAATTTATTGCAACCTCAAAAGCTCTTTGCAAACATTCAAGCGCGACCATACCATTTTTTTTAACAGAAGAAGAATGCACAGATTGATTCCCTTCTTTCTTTAAAAAATATAAATCATCGACAAATTCTTTTTCCTGAACAGCTGTTGAAACCTTATCTTTTAATGTTGCAAGCATTTCATCAAAAGTCTTTTCAGAGGTAAGAGAATTTCCTAAAACTTTTTTACAAGTATTTTCACCAAATCTTCGAGTTTGCGTGATACATTGTTCAAAATATTCATCACGGTAAAGCTTTTCTGCTTCCGAAATAATATCATATAAATCGTTATCTATAGATTTTAAAAAAGAAAAATTACTCATAACAACTTTATTATATTATGAAAAAAGTCTTTTAACATTAAGAAAAATTAACAAAACTGTTTACAAATTTGCGCATGCCATTTTTTTGTGTTAAGTTTAAAATTGGGGTAGGGTAATTTTATACAGTTTCCTCGTGAACTATTAATTACCGTCAAAAAAAGAGGACTTATGAAAAGCACAACATTAAGAAGATCAAACATTACAAAAGAAAAAGTAGCAATGATGGAAGCTCTATCACGTTATAATAGACAACATCAAGATGAAGATTTTTATAAATCACAAAACAAGACAAGAGAATTGGATGTTTTATGGCAATCTTTTGGTGTAAAACCTAACAAAAACGAAAAAGCTCCACAAGTATATTTCGTTACAGGTCTTATTTGCGGTGTTATCATAACTTTAGCTATTACAACTGTAATAAGCCTTTTAATCAATTTATCAACCCCTAAAGATGATGTTATTTCACCTTCAAGAAAACAAGCGAAGGTTGAAGCTGATGCTAAGTTTTCATTTATCCCAGCAGATAGCGCAGCTGTAAAGCCAATAGCTCCAATTTCAATGGATGAAGAATATGTGGTTAAAGAAGGCGATACATTAGAAAGTATTGTAATTAGATTTTACGGTTCTTTTGACATGAATAAAGTAAATGCAATCCAATCAGCTAATAAAATGGCTAATCCAAATGCATTGTCTATTGGTCAAAAGCTTATTATTCCTATGAATTAATAAATTATGGCAAAAATAAAATCTAAATATGTATGTCAAAACTGTGGTTATGAAACAGCAGGATACTTAGGAAAGTGTCCAGAATGTTCTTCTTGGGGTACATTAGTTGAAGAAAACTGTACTAATGAAGTAAAATCAATAGAAATAATTGATAAATTTCCACCGATGAAACTTTCAAAAATTGAAATGAATACTGAAATCCGCACATCAACAGGAATTTCTGAATTTGATAGAGTGCTTGGCGGGGGAATAGTGCAAGGATCTTTAATCCTAATTGCTGGCGATCCTGGTATTGGAAAATCCACAATTCTTTTACAAACAAGTGGAGAACTTTCAAAAGCTAACAAAACAGTTTTGTATATTTCTGCTGAAGAATCTGCTAGTCAAATAAAATTGCATGCAGAACGACTAGGGATTCAATCAGAAAACTTATATATTTACCCTCAAACAAATTTTGAGCTAATAAAAAAACGCATTGAAGAAATGAAACCAGACTTAGTAATTGTTGATAGTATACAAGCTATTTATACATCAACTATTCAAAGCTCCGCCGGTAGCGTTTCTCAAATTAGAGAATGTTGCAACTTTTTAATGACACTTGCCAAAACAAACAACATCTCAATTATTGTAATAGGCCATGTTACTAAAGAAGGTAATATTGCAGGCCCTAAAGTTCTTGAGCACATGGTTGATACAGTTATCCAATTTGAAGGTGATAAATATAAAACCTATAGAATTTTACGCTCTATAAAAAACCGTTTTGGGAACACTTCTGAAGTTGGAATTTTCGAAATGCGCTCAAATGGGCTATCAGAAGTTATAAATCCTTCAGAATTATTTTTGAAAGAATATAACCAAACTCAGACACCTGGAAGCACAATTATTGTTACAAATGAAGGCACACGGCCTTTATTAGTAGAAATTCAAGCTTTAGTTGGTACTACACCATATCCGACACCAAGAAGAGTAGCAAATGGCGTTGATTTAAGCCGAGTTTTACAAATTTTAGCGGTGCTTGAAAAAAGAATTGGGCTAAATCTTTCAAAACAAGATGTTTACGTTAATGTTATAGGCGGAATTGATGTTTCTGAACCTGCTGCAGACTTAGGTATTGCATTAGCAATAATCACTTGCGTTCGTGATGTTGTATTTGATTCTCATACAGCTATCGTTGGTGAAATTGGTTTATCAGGAGAAATTAGAGCTGTAAATCATATTGAAAAGAGAATTAATGAAGCTCAAAAGCTTGGTTTTAAACGTATTATTATTCCTTCATCTAATGAAATCCAAGATAATATAGAAGGAATTCAAATTTTAAAAGTTCAACGCATAATTGAAGCAATCACAAGAGCTATTTCAAAATAACAAACTAGCTTTTTTTACCATTTTTTTGAAACTCTTCAAATTCTTTTACGCCAACTTTCCAACTGTCCTCATAATCAAAATCTCTCATTGCAATTTCTTCAGGCAAGCCTGCATGATGAATACTTTTTAACAAGAAAGATTCTTTCATTTCAATCGGTTTATCAACATCATCATCTGAATCCTGACAAATAAAAATTCCTTCGCCTTTTTCATTAACTTTATAACCCACAATTGTTATTTCATGACCAGCAAGCTTGTTATCATTTTCTTCATCAGGCCAAGTATATCCTATGATTATGTTGTGCCCCATATTAAGAGTATCTAATAGCTCTTTTTTTATTGTTTGAAAATCTTTCTCATAACCAGCTAAACGTCCGTTTTCATCTACTTTTTGATAAATAACAGAAACTGTGTTTTTATTTTCCATTACAGATTCAACATAGGTTTTTTCAAAATCAATCAAACCGCCGTCATCCATTGTCCATTCATTTGGAGCTCGTTTATCAGTTAATGAATTATAAGTTTGTTGCGAGCCTAATTGCATCATTGTAGATTGCATCAAAACATCAATTATCGAGCGTTCACCCTTATCCCTATGATTATTTTGAATTCTTGCACGAACTATTGCGTTTTCATCAGGCTTAAGAAGCACTACCGCTTTATTAAAATCAACAATTTTATGCGGAGTTTTAAATTTATTTAAAAGCCAAACTGCATCAAGAGTTTTTTCAGAGAGCGCATCCATATCTATCACTTTATAAACCTCATTTTTAGGAGAAGTTAAGCCTTCTACCATCCTAAAAAATTCAGCAGGGTTTTTAGTTGCTAAATCAAACTCAACACTTGCAGTAGGGCAAGTTCCAGTATGCATATTATCAAGATCATAGTTTGCATTCTCTAATTCATTTACATCTTCTGATAAATTTGTAACCAAACCAAGAACTTCTGTTTTATATTCATTCGGAATATCTTCACAAGTTTGAGTTATAACATAAGGGTTATGAATAATATCTAAACACTCTTTCAAAATAGTTTTTCCATCAAGCCCCTTATCACGCTCTTCTTTCAAAATTTTATGTAAATTATCAAGCACAGAACTTTTATCATCAGAATTATTTTTCAATAAAATTCCTGTTTTCAAAGCATAGTCAAGCTTCTTTTTGTATTTACCATCTAAAGCTTCAGTTAAATCCTTATATTTTTCTTTTTCATCACTTGTAGCAAGCTTAGTTCTAACAGTAACTGCTGAAGTATAAGCAGTTGCTTTAAATGATGGTTGAGTCACATTTTTATTTGTTGGATTTTCCACAGGGAAAGGGGCGGTTTGTACTTTTTGTATTCCGCCCGTTTGATAAACCTTTACATTATTTTGAAAATTTACACTAACCATATATATATAAAGTATTTTAAAAACTTTTTTTTGCCAAAATATCACCCCAAAAAGCAAACAATTTTACAAAACCCAATCAGAATAGGCATTTTTGACTTTACAAAACTTTATAAAACATATTAATTTCAACAATTGATTATTTCTTCTTACCAATAGCCCACTTGAAACCAGCAGAAAGAGATACACCATTTCTACCACCATTTTGAATCATAGCTTGACCATAGGCAGTAAAATTATCTTTTATGCGTTTTTGAACACCTACACCATATTGTACATAAGGTTTTATACTCATTTCTGGCAATTTAACCCCATTCGCAGTAGAATTTGATTCTCCCATTAAATTCCACATCATGCTTACACTTGCATAAGGCTGCCAACCGTTCTTTAAATTCCCTATAAACTTAACCCCTGGAGATATTTGTATGTAATGTAAAGGTTTATTATCAATTTTGAGACCTGCTGCGTTAGTATAATCAAAAGTATTTACAAAAGAATATCCTAAAACTAAGTTTGGTTGTAATATAAATTTACCATCTTTAAATTCTAAATTATAGCCACATTTATTAGCAATACCACTCATTAACATGGTTAAATTGTCGGTACCATACATTGTTTGATTCTCTGCAACACTTGCACCAATATTTAATGTAGTTGCATTAAAGAAATTACCTTTATATAAGGTTAAAGTTCCACCTAACAAACCACCATTTTGAGTAGAGTCAACTCCTGTAAAATGTTGACTTGCACCATTATATCCAATATAGCCAGTCCAAACTCTATCCCAACCATGACTTAATTCTTTTAATTCTGTATCAAACCCTACTAATGTTCCATAAGCAATATTATTTACCTTTGGCCCGTTCTTTAAAGGAACATTTTCAAATGTTGCATAAGGCTTAATCCAAATACCAACCTGCTCATCTTGTGGTTGATACAAAGGCGAGAATCGACCCAAATTCATTGTATCATCCGCCATGTTAAATGCATATCTATTTTGATTTTTTATAGAAATTCTATCAAAACTTGGTAGATTCATAAATGTGTCTACACTATGAAAAGAATTATTTATAGTTTGATTTATAGTTCCAATTGCCCCAACGGCAGCACTTGTTGCACCTCCCAAAACCGCAGGGTTAAATGCGTCAGAAGAATTCCCTGAAGAAATAGTTCCTCCACCTGTTGTACCACCACCAATGATATCACCACCAGTAGTTCCACCAGTTGAATCTCCTGTATTATTATCAGTATTGCCACCACCAGGTGCTGGAACATAAATCTTATCGCCTTTAGTAAATACAAAATATCCACCGTCATCTTTGTTATCATAAACAGCATTGTATTTATAAATTGGTGTATAAAAACTTGTTTGATAACCTTCATTTGGAAGCTCTAAACCAGCATATACAACATTGTCTTTTAATCCTGTCTCTGCAAACAATATTTGTGTTATTTCGTTATTTGAGTCTGATAATATATTCATACCAACTACATTAATATTACCGACATGATTACCATAAGATGCAGCTGTTAATCTGTCCATTGTTGAATTTGCCAAATCAACATCCACTGCCATGTTAATATCATTAGCTATCGTTAAATTATTAAAATTATAATTGTGTATTTCATTATTTATTGTGTTTAAGGTAAATCCACCTAAAGTTAAATTTGCATCATATATATCATTTTGAAGATAAAATATACCAGTACTATCACCTGTTATACTTACTTTATACCCTTGAGCCCCTCTTACATTATCTGCAAGATAAATTTTTCCATAATCTTTTAGATTAAATTTAAGAGTTGCATCCTTATTGCCAAGGTAAATAGCATTGTCATCTATTTCACCATTTGAAGATGTATAATTATCTTTAAACTCTACAATACCATTATCTGCTGTAATATTTAAATCTGTATAAGAATAAATTGCACCACCTTGAGCTATATCCTTAGTTGACTCAGCATAATTACCAATAAATGAAGAATTTATAATTTCAGCTATTCCACTAGAGTTGCGAACAGCTCCACCATAAGAATAACCAACAATACTACTTGCATGATTGTTTTCAAAAGTTGAATCTATAATTTTATCGATTCTGCCATTATTATAAATTGCCCCACCTTCACTTATATGTCCTGCAACAACACTATTAGAAGTAAATTCACCTTTAATTGACCCAATATAATTACTATTATTGATAGCTCCACCCTGAGCAAATCCTGTAGGCCCATTTGTATCTGATCCTAAAGCTTCTGCTTTATTTTCAAAAAATATGCTATCAATAGTATTTATAGTTCCAGAATTATAAATTGCCCCACCTTCTACATGATAACCATCAACTGACTTAACATAATTGCCACTAAATGTTGAATCTATAATTTCACCAATTGTACGCTTATAAGCATTATGAATAGCACCACCACTAGCATAATTATCAATTACATAATTACTAGCAAAAGTAGAATCTGCAATTTTATCAATTTTACCCTCATTTATGAGTGCTGCACCTGACGAGTTAGAACAATTTTCACTAAAAGTTGTATTTATAATTTCACCAATTGTTCCATTATTATATATTGCACCACCATAACGAGCATAATTATCAATAAATATAGAATTTTCTATTTTATTAATTACTCCGCTATTATAAATTGCACCGCCATAAGCAAAATAATTGAATGACTCTGCATAATTACCCTTGAAATTTGAATCTATAATTTCACCAATTGTTCCACCATTATATATTGCACCACCTTCGGCACTAAGACGATTGTTTGCCTTAATATAATTATTTTCAAAATCCTGTTGAATTTTGTCTATTGTAGCATTATTTTTCAATCTATTAGATGAATACTCAAAATCGGGTAAAGTTGTTGGTGTTGGCGGAGTGCTAGTTGGAATTGGCGCAGCTGGAGATGATGATACTACACCGCTTGAAGTTGTTACACCTGATGTACCTGTTGGAGTTGGCGCAGCTGGAGATGATGATACTACACCGCTTGAAGTTGTTACACCTGATGTACCTGTTGGAGTTATATTAGTTGTTGGTGTATAAGACGATGTAGGTGTTACATTTGATGTTGAAGTTGGAGTTGATAAACTATCACAATTAGAAACGCAAACCACTCCACAAGTGCAATTATATCCTGAATCCGCTACGCCAGTTGTTGGAACAAAACCCGTAGCACCAGTTACACCACTTAAAGTTGAATAAGAATAAATATTACTTTCAGGAGCATAGGCTAAAAGAGTTGAAACCTCATAATTAATTTTGACAGGGGTGTATTCAGAAACAGCTTCGATTTGAATGTTATTAGCATTACTAGCCTCATTCATTCTAATAATATCTGCAAGCACTTGCATATTTGTACTTAAACTAGCAATACAAGCAAAAGCTACCATTGATAAATAGCGTTTTTTATATTCATAACTATATTTTTCAGTTTGATCTTGCATACTTTCCTCTTTTAATAACCTTTACCTGTATTAACGGCATTTTTTTGATAAAACTTTAATAAAACCAGACTAATTGTTACAAATCTTTACAATAACGGATGTTTTTTGATTCTTAAAAAATAAAACACTTTACAAAAAAAAATTAGCATGTATTATAATAAATGTAGCCGAGGGGTAAATAAGCTGAGGCAAATTTACGACGGTTATCCAAAGAAAAAGCGTAAGCTTTGGCATTTGGGGGATTAGCTCAGCTGGTAGAGCACCTGCTTTGCACGCAGGGGGTCAGGAGTTCGAATCTCCTATCCTCCACCATTTAAAACAAATAGAACAATCGAAATCAGAGCCTTCGGGCTCTTTTTTAATGCTTTCAAGACATTCATTTTTACGAGAAATTATTATTTGCTTGAACTTAGCCATTCCCATTTCTGCAATACCTTTTTTAGCTAACTTAACAAGCTCTTCAATGTAAGCATATTGAGGTTTAAACTCCAATTTAACTCTGCGATTAGTTATAGTTGCTTTAGAAAAAGTTTCTCTTACTATTTGTGCTACTTCTATGGCTGTAAGTTCGCTTGCTGGTAAGCTAGCTTTCTTACATACATCAAGGATTTTCAGCCCATTGTCTAAAAATTTTGTATTACATAGAGCATGTTTTTGGAGTTCTGCATGCAATCTGTTTAGTTTTGTTTCATGCTCGTTTTTAAGATTTATCCACAAGTTGTAATCTAAAACATTATTTACTTGGTCTAAATACATCTTTTTCAACACGTCTTTGCATTGTTCTATTTCATTGTTAATACGTTCAGTTTCGTTTTTGTGATATTCTTGCTCATCTCCCAAACATTCTTTCAAAGAAATTCTAACTAGCTCATATAGTTCAGGAGTAAGACCAATTCTTTTGATATGCATTCTTAAAGATTGTGTAAATTCTTTTTCGCTAATGTAGTCTGTATTCGTACAACTTCTATCATAGTGTGAACATCTATAGTATACATGTTTTCCTTTTTGTCTTTCTGCACAAAAAGCATAGCCACAGACTCCACATTTTGCAATTCCCGGAAAAAGAAAATCAAAATTCTTCCTAATCCTTGATTTTAAGATACTATGAATAAATTAAATATTTCTTGACAATTCGTCAATGATACTTTCTAGATAATCATAATTTTCATATATTTTTTTTAAAAAGGCATTAGTTAATATAATATCTCCGCTTAAAACATTAAAAAAATTATTTATTACGTATGATATATAAGTTTTCTTTAATTCATTTGAGTTATTTTTAATTTTTTCCAGTTGAGCATAAGGCAAGTCATTAAAAAATAAACGCATTGTATTATCCTTAACTGCAAAATTAAAAGAATCTTGTTCTAAAAAAATATTATTTTTGATTAAAATTTTAATGTCTTCTAAAATATCTGCAAAGAAATATTTTATATTATCTTCATTTAAATTTTTAAGGTCGTAATAATCATTTAAATTATAATTTTTATTTTTACAATCAAATATTTTATATTTATGACTATCATATAAGGATGTTATTATTGCAGGAAAATCTTCATTATTAATTTTTATTTTTATAATTTCACAAATATCATTAACTAATAATCCAAGGTTTTTTAGAATTAAAGTATTGTTATGTTCATTTAAGGCATTGTTCCAAGCTTTATGAGGCAATAAGATACAGTATTCATTTCCTTTATATTTACATTTATAAGCACATTTGCTTCCTCCAAAACCTACGAGTGTACATTCCACTATATCCTTTTGAATATTTATTGAAATTTTTTTATCAATAGTTCCACTAAAAAATTTACCACTATATCTTTTTAATAGATTTTGAGCTTGGCTATTATCTAATAAAAGTTCTTCTAATATGTCATTCGATAATTTTGAATTTTGCTCTAATGAAGTTCTAGCCCTTAATTTTTCTTTTTCTATGGATTCATATTTATTTTTTAAATTTCTTTTTCTTTTTTTGAATTCAAGTGGATTTATTTCTTTATTTTTTAATAAAGATTCTAATTCACTTAATTCTTCAAAATATTTTGGATTAGAAATCTCAAGTTTAGTCGGTTTTCCTAATAAAACAATATCTAAACTATTTTCTTTTGCTAATGCTAATATTTCTGGTTTAACGTCTTCGATATTATCAACCCTTGCATATATAGCTTTAATTCCGTCGATAATTGCAGACACTTCATTATTAGTCGGATTGCCAAACATAACAGAAGAAGAAAGTCTTACATGAGTTTCTTCTAAAATATTTTTTAAGGTTTCTGCTTTTATAATATTTCCATTTATCTCAATATCATCAGTTATTTCACCGAAGTATTCTTTATTTTTTAACAAATTAAAGAGTTGAACATAATCTGAATCTGATAAGTCATATCCATTTTCTTTTAACTTATCTAATAAACAAGTTTTTAAATACACATAATCACTAGGAGATTCTGATAAAGAAGAATGACGAATAAAAGTGTTAAAATCTTTCTTATATTCTGAAACTTGCCCAAATCCAGCACTTGTTATATCTTTATTCTTAACTCTTGGGATAATGCCATATTCTTGACATAGTTTATCATCACAACCATCTCCAAAAAAATTAGAATTCTTATTAACTAGAGATAAGGACAAATAGTTATTCTCATCATATTTTCTTGTGGCATTAATTAAATATGTTAAACTCTCTACGGCATTATCATTTTGCACAGCATGAGCAAGAACTATATCATCTCTTGTTGTTTTTGCGTATCTTACTCCCGTTTTAGAATCAACAGTAAATCTTTCAGCAGAAATTTCCGTTTGTAAAACAATTGAACCATGATCTGCAATATTTTTATTTACTTTTTCAATCAATTGTTTTTTTATATGTTCAAATTCAACTTTGTGATTTGGAGAAAGGTTTGATTCTGCAAGTTTTAATACATTCTCTAAATCATCAACATCTCTTAAAACAGCAGCAGCATAATCTAAGTCAATTTTTTTATTTAATAAATCATCGATAACATCAGTACGAATCATATTCTGATTAGCATCAATGTGTACATTATTTTTGCCGAAGATTTTTTGAGCACCCTTTCCGGCTACTTTCATACCACCACCAATAACCGGCGACATAATAGCACCACCAACAAAGCCTTCGACTGCTGAATTACCGATATCTTCTAAACTGCCTCCATCGTATGCTGTTCTAAATGCGTTATCAACAGCACCACCAATTGCGCCATCAGTTGCCGCCTCGGCAGCAAATGCAAGTCCACGCTTAAACATATTGCCACCAATATATTCATAGCCTGTTGGGTTGGTAAGCATTGTCTTAACAAAACCTTTTGCAGTTTGTTCCACAGCTTCTTCTGTGACTTCTTTACCAACTTGTTTAACAGCTTGAATACCAACTTTAGTCGCAACAGTTTTACCAACTGCACCACCTAAACCACCCGTAATTGGTGCTAATACACCTGAGAAAGCACCAGTTGCTAAGTCTTTTTTTAGATTATCTGCTGTGTATTCACGACCACCACTTTTAGCATCAGCATATTTTATGCCTGTTTTTATTGCTGCTGCACTCGCTCCTGCTGCTGCGACACCAACAACAATAGATGCACCGCCTGTAAATGGCGCTGCTGCAACGGCAGCAGTATAAATACCAACGGCAGCGATACTTGAAATAATATCAGCAGTTATATCGCTTGCCATATCTTGACCTTCAGTATAACCATTAAGTGCTGTTTCTGATTTTGTTTGAACTTCATTATTCAAAAATTTATTAACGTTTTCTACCGTATAATCTAAGCCTGTAATCTTTTTGAATGCTTCTGCGATATTTCCACTTTCAAGAGCTTTTAAATCAGCTTTTTGTTGTTCTCTAACTTTGTCAGAACTATCCCCAAAGTTAAAAGTATTTTTTGTCCAACCCCAAGCTTTGCCAAGAAAGCCGTTTGAATCTTCTGCCTTTTTTACATTTGTACTTACTGCGTTAAGTCTTGCAATTAGTGCTGATTTTAATTGTGCTTCTTGTTCTTTACTTACACTTGTCTGAGTACCCTCTAATCTAAGGCCCATTCCATCATTGCTAATACCATTTCTGCCATTCATAATGGAAATGCGTTCGTCTTCGGAAAGCTGAATATTATTAAGTTGTTTATTATATAATGATAAAATTTGCTCGTCAGAATAGCTCTTAAGCTCAGGATATGCCTGCTTAAGCTGTTTAATTATATTCTTTTGTTGAAAGTTTAAATCTGCCATTCCACCGACCTTTTGCCTATAGAGAGGGCTTAGTACAGTATTACTGTACTAACAAGGGTATACCCTTGTTGTTCCTTCTATCTCTTTTCCATGTATATCGGCTGTTTGGGGCAAAAACTTTAGAGTTTTTGGCGAAATTGTTACAATTATTGCAAAAATTGTTACAATTTAGTTTTTACCAAAAGTTTAAAAATTTGTAGTTTTTCATTCTTTTTAACTTTCAAGCTATCAGAGGGTTTGGGGATATAAATTTTTTTGAAATAAAATTAAAAAATTTACCCTCGAAAAAATGCAGGATTAAAAGTTGGCTTAAATTCAAACTACACAAGGCATTGCAAAATTAACGGTGTGATTCTGTACGTTAAGGTCCTTCATAAAAAACCGAATGACATCTGTTATTCGGTTTTTTATTTTGTGTGGGTAGGGTTTGATGAGAAGCTCCTAATGTACGAAGTACATTTTAAAGGAGTTGCGCGAGTGAGCTGAGGCTGGAGTGCTTTTGCGATTGGACAAAGTCCAAGAAGCAAAACACGGAACTGCCGTTAAACGCGAACGAGCAAGACCGAATCTCCTCTCCTCCACCATTACATACAAAGACCGATTTTAAAATCGGTCTTTTTGTTTGTTTTTGCTAAGTTTTTAGCTTTAAAAACCTCCCGACAAATTATGTTTTAAAAGATTTATACCCTGTCATGCTGAATTTATTTCAGCATCTTACAAATTGGTAGATTTACTATTAGCCGATAAGGTCCTGAAACAAGTTCAGGACGACAGGAACGTCGGTCTTTTTTGTGGAATAAAGTGTTTATAACCATTTCCACTGTTCGAAAACTACATTCTATAAGGAATTGAGATGCAAACTTGTTTAATTTGGTATATTGCAATATATACTACAAGACTTTTATTTAATAATATTAATTTCGATGTCCGACAACTTCTATAAGTGGATTTTTTATAAATGAAACATCCCTTATGTTAAATGGTATATTACCCCAACTATTTCTACCCCAACCATAGCTTTCACTAGACATATCATTTTTTAAATCTTCTAAGTTTTTATAATTTTTCAATTCAGTATTGTTTTTTGTAGTTTGTCGAATTGTTGTATATGTACCATCTTGGTTTTTTATTATTACTACATATTCCCCATTTTTTCTTAGTTGTCCTGCATATTTACTTACTTCTTCGTTCTTATGACCGAAATAAGTTGCATCAGGTATAATACTAAATTCTTGTTTCATCTTATTTGTATATGACATTTGATCTTCTTGATTTGCAATGCCAAGTTTTTTACCCTTTTGAAGTGATTGAGTTTGTTGCCTAAGTAACTGTATTCTTTCCTCTATATCCTTATTTGCTTGATTATATTCATCAATATTAAGTGTACTTAAATCTTCATCTCTTCCAGCAATTTCTTTATTAGAATTTGCATTATTAAAAAAAACACTTATATTATCTATGATATTTTTTTGAATTTCTGCATCAACATTATTATTTTTTAAAGTTGTCATTACAGCTTCTGTAAATGCAGTTAAAGACAATTTTTCAAAAGACATGATATAATCCTTTCATAAAAAGTTATAATCTTACTTTAGGTATATCGGCATAATTTTCAAAAACTTTAATTTTTTTGATAAAATCGTTACATTTCTTAATGCTAAATTGTTATAAATTAATAAATTTAAAATGTAGTTTTTATTAAATTTTGCACTTTTTAAATATTTAAGCTATCAGAGGGTTTGGGGATATACATTTTTTTGAAATAAAATTAAAAAATTTACCCTCGAAAAAATGCAGGGGTAAATATAGGGTTAAAACAAGATTACACAAAGCTTTGTAAAATCAGTGGTGTGATTCTGTACGTTAAGGTCCACCGTACTTTTTTCTTTACTAAAAAGAAAAAAGTAGGCAAAAAAGAAAAGAATATATTGGCTTATAAGTATAACTACTAACCTAAATTATTTACCCCTAAAAAGTAACCAAAAACACTTATCATATAAAATAAAAAAGAAGAAGAAAAAATTTGGCAAGATTATATAAATAGGCTTAAAAAAGTTTTATTGTTTTAGCCATTCGTTAACACTCCTAATAAGTAAAAAATAACATAAAAATTTACATCAATATACTTCTTAATTTATCTAGATCAATCTCTCCAGAAGGTTTAAAACAATCAGCAAAAGAAAATTCTTTACACTGAATCCCGTTTATTATATCAGGAGTTATGTCTTTATTATAAATATATTCAACTGCGTTAGTTTTTTCTAATTCTGATAATTTATGAATAGAATAACCTTGATGTATTTTTTGCCTCATTTCTGACATAAATTTATCTAGTTCTATTCGAGTCATCAAACCGTTATCTAGAACATACTTCTCAAATTGTATTCTATATTTATCATCATGTAATAAACGTAATGGTAACTTTTGCTTTAGATCCTTTTGCAATTTAAGAACCTTGTCTTGAAAATAAAAGAAATCCTCTTGTGTCCTAATTCTAATATTACCGTTTCGTGCTAAACTTTCCGCTGGAATTTTTATAACTACTAATTTTGAGTTTCCTTTATTACAAGCATTAACATGCTTTAACATTGATTTACACAAATTATATTGATTAGCACCGACAGAACCATAATTTTTTAAAAAATTTTCTGCATCTAATAAATAAACTCCTGTTAATTGTTCATTAAGAGAGCGCCTTAATGTGTTAGAAGATTGAATCTTTTTAAAATTTGTTTTTGAAGTAATATGATAAAGATACTCTGGCATATCAAAAGCTTCGAAACCTTTTATTTTGGGCAAAAAGCAGATTCTTCCATTAAATCTTGAAATATCCCATATATCATCAAATTTTGTAACTGCTTTAAAAGAGTCTGTAATAATTTCACTACTATTACGAAACAAGCTAGGTGGGTTTGGATTTGTAGTTAAAGCGTCAACACCTGCTTTAATATATTTTGTACCACATTTTATTATCGGTGTAATTAGTGCCATTAAGATATCCCCATAATATTCCCGTATACTTATATAAAGTCTTTTTACACACCAAAATTGCTTAATTTTGAGATTTTTGTTTAAAAAACTTAACAAAGGCTTTCTTTTTTTTAATTCAATCTTAAATACATAAAAAACAATTTCCTCTAAATAGTTGATAACAAAACTAAAAAATTATATAATAATGATATTGGGACAATAGGGGAGATTAGGGTCTCATGTTTAATAACATTAATGACAACAATAACGAATATCTATATCAATCGCAACTTGAAAGACAAAACAATGTTATCAATCTTGCTGGTATAAGAGCTAATGCTCAAAAATCTGCGTACGCATTAAATAACAATCCGTATGTTGATAAGAGTGAAATCTCTGCGAATGCTATCGAACTCTTCCAAAAAGATTGTGATATCAATAAATTTAATAAAATCGCATTAAGCGATTCTGACGACTTCTCTCACCTAGATAGAATGAACGAGCTTTTCTCTGAAGGTGTCATTGATGCTTTCGAAGATGATGTTTTATCAAGTCTTGTAACAAATTCTAAATTATGGGATGACCTAGAGCTCTAAACATGCTAAAATTAAGCAATGATGGATTCTAGTTACTATATTCAGGACAATACTGATATAGAAAATAAGAAGCTTGAGACTGCAATGGATTTGTATCGTAAAGGGAATTATACGAGTGCGCTCACGCTTTATCTTGATTTGGCAAAAATGAGCTATTCTTATAAGCTCTATTATGAAATAGGAAGATGCTATTACAAATTAAATGATTTCGACAATGCTTTATTGAATTTCACACGTTCTGTAGAATTAGAATTTTTCAAAAACCCCTCATACGTTTTTTTAGGAAATATTTATTACAAACAAGAAAATTTCATAAAAGCAATAGAAAATTGGTGCACAGCACAAATTTATAAACCAGAAGATGAATCTGTTTGTCTTAATCTCGCAACATCTTATTTTGCGAAAGACATGAAGTTACAATCTATTTTTTATTATGAAAAATATTTAAAATATGCTAGAGATAAAACTTCTAAGCACTATCTTGAAATAAAAAATAGCATCAATGAGTTTATAAAACAGGGAAAAGAATTTTATAATAAGGCTTTGAGAGCAATTCAGGCAGAAGATAACAAAACTGCAATTCAAGCTTTAGAATATGCAGTTAAAGTTAGCCCTAATAATTTTGATTCAAACTTTCTATTAGCAAAATTATACATGGAAGAAAAGCAATATATGCAAGCTCTTGTATATCTAAAACAATCCTATTGTTTAGACAAAAAATCTTTAGATGTTTTAGAAAGACTTTCTGCAGTACTAATAATTTTAGGAGATTACACAAGTGCATATTGCTGTTCAAAAAGAATTTTACCTTTAGTAATAGACAGTCAAAAAGAATATTTAGAAACTCTTAAAAACATCAAACAACTAGAAGAAGGTTTTGATACACAAAGCGCTCAAGCTCATAAAAATTGGGGAGATTTGTATTACAACGAATGTAATTACCATCTTGCATTATTTGAATATGAAAATGCTATAATTGTCAATAACAATCTTTCAGAACAACTAAGTGATAAAATTCAAAAAATTAAATTATTCCTAAACCCAGAAGAGCGAATAATAAAAGCTTGTTTTGAAAAAGGTTTAACATTCTACTCAACAGGAGATTTTAAAACTGCAAATAAATATTTTACAAAAATAATGGTTTTAGCTGATGAAACTTCTTCTGATTATAAATATGCAAAATCTCGATTGGTGAATTGATGCTAAAAAAAATTAAAAAATTCTTCTATTTATATATTTTAAAACGCAAATATTACAGAGTTGGACAATGCAATGCTTGCGGAAGATGCTGCCAAAAAATTTATGTTAAACATAAACACGTTATTCAAACTGAAGAAGAATTTAAAATATTACAGCGCCAACATCCTTTTTACACATATCTTAGAGTAATTGATAAAGATGAAACAGGGCTCGTATTTGAGTGTACAAATTTAGATAAAGAAACAAATAAATGCAAAATCCATAAAATGCGACCTGGAATTTGCAGAAGATATCCTCAAGAAGAACTTTTTTTAATGGGTGGAACTTTAGCTGAACATTGCGGATATAGGCTTGAACCAATTGAATCATTTGAAGAAGTTTTCAATAAAGTATCAAAACGTCAAAAAAAATAAATATCGAAATTAATCCTTCTATGATATAATACTTACCTATGAAGGAGAAAACTATGGAAAGAATTAAAATTGGTCTTATTGGTCTTGGCACAGTTGGTTCAGGTGTTTATAAAAGCTTAGCACAATTTGACAATGTTGAGATTACAAAAATTGCTGTACGCAACATTAACAAACCACGAACGGTAGAAGTTCCGACCGAAAAGCTTACAAATGACCCTTACGACATAGTTAATGATTCTTCTATCAATGTAGTTGTCGAGCTTATGGGCGGAGTTGAACCTGCTTGGGATTATATCAAAACAGCTTTAGAAAATGGTAAGCATATTGTTACTGCAAATAAAGAACTTCTTGCAAAAAAAGGTGAAGAATTATTTAAACTCGCAGAAAAACAAAACAGAGTTGTTTTATATGAAGCTGCTATTGCAGGCGGTATACCTGTTATCATGCCAGTAAAAACAATACTTGCCGGAAATAAAATTAATAAAATACAAGCCATCTTAAACGGAACAACAAACTATATTTTAACTAAAATGGATGCTGATGGCGCTAGCTACGAAGATGTTTTAAAAGAAGCACAAGAACTAGGCTATGCAGAAGCAGATCCAACTGGTGATGTAGAAGGTTTTGATGCCGCTTATAAAATAACAACTCTCGCTACAATATCTTTCAACTCAAGAGTTAAATTTGAAAATGTATACAGAGAAGGTATTACAAAAATTCGCAAAGAAGATATGCAAAGAGCTAACGAGCTTGGATATAAAATTAAACTCATAGCTTCTGCAACAATTGATGAAAACAATAATGCAGATGTACGTGTACATCCAATGTTAGTACCTAAAACACACATGCTCGCACATATCAATTATGTTACGAACTCTGTCGCCATAAGCGGTCATCCGATTGGAAACATTGTTCTTTCAGGCCCTGGAGCTGGCGAGTTTCCAACAGCAAGTTCTGTAATTGGTGACATTTTAGCAATTGCACGAGAATGGAAAACTACAGATTATTTACTTCCAATGATGAGATGCAAACATAATTCAACAGCTAATCCTGTAAAAATTGACGACACTTATAATAAATATTACCTATCAATTACAGCACCTAATGCAATTGGTGTAATTGCTAAAATTGGATCAATTTGTGCTAGTAAAAATATAAGCTTATCAAGCATTGTTCAAAAAGGAGTTAAAGATGATAACACTGCAGAGATTACTGTTATTACAGAAAAGTGTCTTGAAAAAAATATAAAAGAAATTGTAAATGAACTTGAAGGTTGTAAAATAAACAGTTTAATACGAGTAATGGAAGGATAAACAATTTTCGAGCCCCATATTCAAGAAACTTTGTTAAATAAAAATTTAAGAGGATAAAATATATGTACTATCAAGGATTAATTAATAAATACAAAAAATATTTACCAGTTAGTGATTCAACTCCTATTGTAACTTTAAATGAAGGTAATACGCCTTTAATAAAAGCTGACAATTTAGCGAAAAGAATTGGATTAGAATGTAATCTATATCTAAAATTTGAAGGATGTAATCCAACAGGTAGCTTCAAAGATCGTGGGATGACAATGGCTGTTACTAAAGCAAAAGAAGAAGGCTCAAATGCAATTATTTGCGCATCTACTGGAAATACTTCTGCTTCTGCCGCAGCTTATGGCGCAAAAGCTGGATTAAAAACTTACGTTCTTATTCCAGATGGATATATAGCATTAGGCAAACTTTCTCAAGCGATGATGTATGGAGCAGAAATTATCGCAATTCAAGGAAACTTTGACCAAGCTTTAGAATGCGTTAGAGCGATTTCAGAAACACATCCTATAACATTAGTAAACTCAGTTAATCCATATAGAATTGAAGGCCAAAAAACTGGAGCATTTGAAATTTGTGATGCATTAGGAAAAGCTCCTGATTATCATTTTATTCCAGTAGGAAATGCTGGTAACATAACTGCATATTGGAAAGGATACAAAGAATACAAAAATGCAGGAGTAATAAACAATTTACCACAAATGATGGGCTATGAAGCAGAAGGCTCTGCTGCAATTGTACGTGGTGAAAGAATCTTAAAACCTGAAACATTGGCTACTGCTATAAGGATTGGAAATCCAGCAAGCTGGAAACAAGCAGAAGCCGCTCGAGATGAAAGCAATGGCAAAATTGGTTGCGTATGTGATGAAAAAATTGTTGAAGCATATAAATTACTAGCTTCTTGCGAAGGTGTACTTTGTGAGCCAGCAAGTGCAGCATCAGTTGCAGGATTAATCCAAGCTCACTCCGAAGGTCTTGTAAAATCAGGCACTGATATTGTTTGTATACTTACTGGAAATGGTTTAAAAGACCCCGATAATGCGATTAAATATTCAAATTCAGATGTTAAAAAGACATCAGCAGAACTTAGTGATATTGTTAAAGCAATGAAAATATAGTAGGTAACAATGCAGCGCAAAGATTTTATAGATGTTAAAAGAATAGTAATCAAACTAGGTACAAATGTGCTTCGCAATAATGACGGTGAAGTTGCTTTGAGCCGTATCTATTCATTTATCGAAGATATTTCAAAACTTATAAAAGACGGCAAGGAAGTAATTATTGTAACAAGCGGTGCTGTTGGACTTGGCAAAAAAAAGCTTGAACTAGAATCGACAGAAGGAGATGGTGTAAAACAAGCTTGTGCTGCAGTTGGACAGAGTCGTTTAATGTCATATTACGAAGCAGGTTTTGCTACATTTGATATTCCTGTTGCACAAATTCTTTTAACAGAAGACGATTTTTCTATGCGTCATAGATATTTAAGTCTAAGAACAACCTTGAACAAACTCCTTGAGCTTGGTGTTGTACCTATAATTAATCAAAACGATACCGTTTCTACAATAGAATTAAACGATATGCTTGCAGGAATGCAAGTTTGCTTCTCAGACAATGACAAGCTTTCTGCACTTGTATCTAGTGAACTTGATGCTGACTTATTAATTTTGTTATCAGATATTGATGGGCTTTACACTTCAAATCCAAAAGAAGATTCAAACGCAGAATTAATTCAAGAAGTTGATTGCGTTACTGATGAAATTTTAAGTCTTGGAACTGGAGCTTCTGACGGTGGTCGTGGTGGAATGAAAACTAAACTTGAAGCTGCAAAACTTGTAACTCGTTTTGGAGGCAAAGTACTTATAGCAAATGGTAAACAACCTTACGTTATAAACAAAATTTTTGCAGGAGAAGATTTAGGCACAATGTTTATTCCAACAAGCGAAAACCTTTCAGGGAAAAAGCGTTGGATTGGATATGCAACAAACGTAAAGGGTAAGCTAATAGTCAATGATGGTGCTAAAAAGGCTATTTTAGATAAATGCACAAGCCTTTTACCAATTGGAATTATTGAAATAATAAACGATTTCAAACAAGGAGAAGTTGTTTCCATTTGCGACGAATCGGGATGTGAATTTGCTCGTGGAATGGTTAACTATGATTCAGAAGAATGTAAAAAAATTATGGGCGCGCACTCTGATAATATTCTTGAAATATTAGGCTATAAAAATTATGATGCAGTGATTACAAGAGATAATATTACTGATTTATAATCTCAAAACTTTATTTTATTAATATAACTTCACAAAAACCGCAATTTTTTTCAAGATATTGTTTTTATATTAATAGTAGAATTCTATTATGGTAGTGTGACGTGTCAAAAATTAGCAATAATTATGGAATTAATAATAACAATTATTATTATGAACAACGGAGCGACTTAGAAAAAGAGCTCGGCTGGGTTCTTGCAACAACAGCATCAGGGCTAATTTATAAATCACTACCGTCATTTTCAAATCCGTTTTTAAAACAAATGAGCAAAGAGCACGCAAACAATCATCTTTATAAAGATGTCTTTATTAAAGCTGTTGAAAATTCTGGACTAAAAGAAAAAGGACTTAAACTTATACACGAAGCTAATCCACAAACCGATATTGGCAGAGGATTAAACGCTTGTTTTGTCCCAGCAACAAAAGAAATTAGATTAAATGCAGAAAAAGCTACTATCTCAGGATTCCACGAACTCGGACACGCAATGAACAACATGAAGGGAGGCTGGGGAAAATTCTTACAAAAGCTTAGAGGCCCTGGATACGCTATTGCCGGTTTAATGGGTAGTATTGCATTACTTTCAAGAAATAAACCAAAAGGTGAAAAAAGAGATTTAAAAGATTTAATACTAGATAATAGTGGTAAAATCGCATTTGCTGCAATGTTGCCAACTGTAATTGAAGAATCTATGGCTAGCTATAAAGGTGTTAAAATGGCTAGAGAAGCTGGTCTTGCTGAACCATTAGTTAATAACCTCAAAAAATTCTATAAAAAAGCTTTATTAAGCTATGGCGGATATGCAATTGTAACTGGCCTTGCAGTATATGCAACCAGCAAAATAATGGAAAAATTCACACGACCTAAAAAAATTGAATACTAAAAAACAGGATTATTGCTTCTATGAAGAAATTCTATCTATCTCATTATGTTCAGAATCTAAAATTTTAATAGCTTTTCTTTCCCCATTCAAATATGTCGATTCTGCAACATTAATTAGTTCATAATTTTCATTATAAATAGATTCCTGAATCTTTAATCCATTTTCATATTTATTTATTAAACTTACACTGTCAATTGAATCATGTGAATTATAAAAAGTTAAATGAGAAATATTTGGCCCATCATAATTCACAGTCAAGCTCATTGTGATTTTGCCATTATTATCATAAAAAATATGTTCTTTTCTTAAATTAGAATCATCATTTTGAGATTCTTTTAATATCGATACAATTTTTTCATCAGCATCTTTCATTGCATATTTTATCGAAATATTATCATCATAGTTCCAAATTTCTGTAAATTTTACTTTATTATTTTCATCAAAAACCCTATGACTTAAAGGACGTTTAGTTTCTGTTGTTTCATCAAAAATCCATTCTTCACCTAATGGATTATTTAATGATGTAAAGACTTCACCGTCAATTCCTGCATAACCTGCATTATGAAACGTAGTTTCACCATTTGAACTAATTTTTGCAAACTGTAAATCATGGCGCTGAAATACCTTCGCATGGACTGCTGGATTTTGTAAAATTATAAAAACATCATCTTCATCTTGTTTTAAAAAGTAAAAACCTTGTGAAGCTTCTAAAAGACTATCAATTTTGTTTTTTAAAGCTTTCGGCATCTTAGAAATTTCTACTATCGAAAATAATGGCAAATCATAAAGACTAGAAGAATATAAATCATATTCTATTTTCGATGGAGTTTTTTTAACTGTATTAACAGGAACAACTTTAAGTTGTTCTGTATCTAATATCTGTTCTTTTTGGACATCTTTTTTTACGCCACAACCTGTTAAAAGTAATAAGACAATGAATAAAAATAAACCTTTACGAAGTCTATCTAATTGCATACTTAATTCCCCTTACATTTTTATTATAACCCTTTTTTTTATAGTCGCAATACTATTTTTTTTGTTGTAAAATTATTGCATGATTCTTGAAAAATTAAAGGGAAAAATAATAGTTTCGTCACAAGCCATGCCAGAAGAGCCTTTCTATGAAGAAAAGTGTATGTTGGCTATGATGCAATCTGTTATAAACGGAGGTGCCGCAGGACTTCGAGTTGCAGGAGTGAGGGACGTAATTAACGCCCGAACATTTAATGTTCCAACTATAGGTCTTACAAAACCAGATAAGTTACCAGAGAATTGGAAAAGTGTTGTATATATTACTCCAGGAATAAAACAAGTGAAAGAATTAATTGAAGCGGGTGCTGATATTATTGCTTTTGACGGCACATCAAGACCTAGACCTGATGGTTCAGATTTAAAACAAATTATAGAATTAATCCACTTTGCAGGACGACTCGCAATGGCTGATATTTCTACATACGAAGAAGGGCTTAATTGTGCAGAGTTAGGAGCAGATATTATATCCACTACTCTTGCAGGGTACACCGAAGAATCTCTAACAGATTCTGAATCACCTAATTTTGAACTATTAAAAAAACTTGTTGATTCGATGTCAAAACCTGTTTTTCTTGAAGGAAGAGTTTGGAATCCACAAGAAGTAAAAAAAGCTTTTGAACTTGGCGCACATTCGGTTGTTATAGGCTCAGCTATAACAAGACCACATTTAATTACAAAAAGATTTACTGAAGGTTTATAATATGAAAAAAGCATTAGCATTTGATATTGGTGGCACAAAAATATATAGTGCAATAATTGATGAAACAGGCAATATAATTTCAGAAATTGAAAAATTTTCAACACCTAAAACTTTAGAAGGAATAAAAGAACTTTTAAAAAATGAAATTGCAAAGCACGAAAATGCTATTGATATCGTTGCAATAGCTACAGCTGGAGCTATTGATAATGACAACAAAAAAGTTTTAGGCTCTACAGGAAATCTTGTTGAAGGCTATTATACAATAGATTTTCAAAGCCTTAGTACAAAAAGAGTTTTTCTTGAAAATGATGCTAATTCTGCAGCTTGGGCTGAATACAAAATCGGAGCTTCACAAAATACATCTGTTTCAGTAATGCTTACACTTGGAACAGGTGTTGGAGGTGGTATTATCATAAATAATAAACTCCTAAAAGGAAAATCTGGTGCAGCAGGAGAAATGCATTTTAAAATACGCAATGATAGACATAGAAAGTGTACTTGTGGAAGCTGGGATTGTTTTGAAGCCTATGCATCAGGCACTGCTCTAAAATGGGACGCTGAGGAAATGTTAAACAATCCAAACGTAACAACTTATGATGTAATTGAAGGGGTTAATTGTAATGACCCCGAAATGATATCAGTATTTAATCGTTGGCAAGACGATTTAACAACTGGGATTATTGGTTTAGCAAACATTTTTGATCCTGATTGTATTGTATTATCTGGATCAATGGCACAATTTGTAGATACAAAAAAAGTAGAAGAAATTGTAAACCAAGAAATCGTAACAACTCCAACTTCAATCCGTTTAGGTACTGCTGGTAATTATTCGGGCATAATAGGTGTAGCGCTTCTTGCTATAGAAAGAGGGCTGTAATGGGTAAAGCAAAACGTAGAAGCCTCAAACAAGGAATTAATGATAGATTTCAATACATGACTAGAGAATCGGCCCTAGATTCTGTAATAAAAAACATGGATAATAAAAATGAAGTTATTGATACCATTACTTTATTTGGTTTCACAGCAGAAGAAATGTTAGAAGCTGGAGCTGAATACGAAGATGTAATGGCACTTGGTGGATTAGTTAATTAACAAAATAAAGGTATTAAATGTTTAAAAAAACAACATCTATAATGGAATGCTCTAGAATTTTTTCACTCCCTACAACTATATTTTCTTGGTTAGTAATCTTTACTTATGGAGTAATAGATTCTGGCAATATTTTATACGGATTAATAACATTTATAGGCCTTTGCTTTGCTCATTTAGGTACAAATTTAATTGATGATTATTTTGATTATAAATATCTTATAAAACAAGTTAATTTCGATAAAAAAGAATATTTAAAACATTCGCAAAAAACAAAGTGCCGTTATTTAATAAGTGGTCAAATGAAAGAATCACAAATAATAAAAATTATAATTTTTCATTTTTCAATAGCTTTATTATCAGGTTTATTTTTATTCCTTAAATGCGGAGTTGGAGTTCTATATTTCGCACTAATTGGAGCAGGAATTGCGCTTTTATATCCTTTTGTCTCAAGATTTTGTCTTTCCGAAATTGCAGTTGCTATAGCTTACGGCCCAGCACTTTTTGGAGGGGTTTATTACGTAATGACAGGAACATACTCAAATGATGTTTACATTTTATCAATCCCAACAATGCTAATGACTGTTGTTTTACTTTATATTCACACTGTAATGGATTACGACTTTGATACAGCAGAAGGTAAATTTACGATTGCTAACAGGTTTAATTCTCAGCTTGATTCATTAATTATTTTAAAAATACTCTTATTCGCAGCATATTTATCATTAATTTTGTTATGTATTTTTGATATTTTAGACTGGCAAGTCTTTATTGTTTGTTTAACAATACCACTTTCTATTGATCTATATAATTCATTAAAAGAGTTTTCATGCAACTCTGAAAATATGCCTGAAAAAAAATGGTACCATTTTCCAATGGAAAAATTAAATTACTTTATAGAACGTAATGAAGGCTCTTTTATGTTTAGAATGCTTCAAGCAAGAAATCTTATGATGTTTTTTGCAATATTTCTAACCCTAGCTATAATAATTTCTTTAGGTTTATAAAAAGAATTATATTTTTGGTAAAATATTCCTATAAGCGAGGAATATTATGAATTGTTTTTTTAGAGATCAACACGAAGCTTTATATAATGCTACAAAGCCTTATCAATATGTAGGTGGAGAATTTTTATCTAGAAATAAAGATTTTGATAGCGCAAAAGTAAGATTTGCATTTGTCTTTCCTGATAAGTATGAAATAGGAATTAGTAATCTTGGAGTAAGAATTATTTATGATAGGGTAAACGCTCAAGAAGGTATGATGGCAGATCGTGCGTATGCACCAGAGCCTGATTTTAAACCTGAATTTCTATATGGTGTTGAATCTAAAAGAGCGTTAAAAGATTTTGATGGAATCGGTTTTTCTTTGCAATATGAACTTTCTTATCCGACAGTTTTAAAAATGCTTGAAATGTCTGGCATTGGGGTTCGTAATGATGAGCGTAAAGAAGATGAGCCGATTGTGTTTGCTGGTGGGCCTTGCGCATTTAACCCATTGCCATTAAGCGATTTTATCGATGTATTTTGCATAGGTGATGGCGAAGAAATGATGGTTGAAGTCTGCGAAGTCTTAGAACAAACTAAAGGGAAACCTAGAAAAGAACGTATTGCTGAGCTTTGCAAAATAGAAGGTTGTTGGGGGCGTTCTTTGAATCCCTCCCTGGATGGGGAGGGTAAGGGTGGGGTGACCTTATTTACCCCAGTCAACAAACGTCTATCACCTCTAATAAACGAATACGCATCAACATCTTATCCTATACCATTTTCAAGTTCAGTTCACGATAGAGCGATTATAGAAATCCGTCGTGGATGTGGAAGAATGTGTCGTTTCTGTCAGCCGGGACACGTTACTTTGCCGATTCGTGAACGAGAAGCAGAAGATATCATTAAGATTACAAAAGAGCTTGTAAATAATACAGGATATGATGAATATTCTTTATTATCGCTTTCTTCAAACGATTATAAAAATATTAACGAAGTTATAAAAGAGCTTGCGCTTGATTTTAATAAACGCAAAATCTCTGTATCACTTCCGAGTCAAAGAATCGACGGATTTAATTTGGAACTTGCTAATTTAATGCAATCTGTGCGTAAATCTACAATGACACTTGCTCCTGAAGCCGGAAGTCAAAGACTTAGAAACGTAATAAAGAAGAATATTTCAGAAGAACAGATTATTAACGCTGCTCTTACGCTTTATGAAAACGGCTGGTCAAAATTAAAATTTTACTTCATTTGCGGACTTCCGACTGAAACTTTGGAAGATATGGACGAAATGGCTGAGCTTTTAAACAAGATTAAATATCGTGCAAAACTTCTTAAGCGTGAAAAAGATTTAAAACACGGATTTGAAATAACTTGTACGCTTTCAATCTTTGTACCTAAGCCATTTACTCCGTTCCAATGGTGTGGACAAATGGATTTGGATGAAGTGACAGCGCATATAATGTATTTAAAAGAAAAAACAAAGCATATTAAAGGCTTAAAAATCAATTATCATGAGAAATTTGTATCTCAAATTGAAGCTGTGCTAACTCGTGGAGATGCAAGTCTTTGCAAATACATTGAGGCTCTTTATAAAAAAGGTTGCTATCTTGATGCTTGGGGAGAACAGTTTGATAAAGATGTTTGGCGTGAAACTGCGGAAGAATGTGGGCTTTCGCTTGAGGAACTGGCTCAACATCAATTTGATTTACAAGAAACCCTTCCTTGGGATTTTATAAATGTTGGTCTTGATAAATCTTGGCTGCAAAACGAGTATCAAGAAGCTATGAAACAGAGATGTGAGTTTAATTTACAGCCGACTTGCGAACAAAAATGCGTAAATTGTGGTGTTTGTAAAAACTTAAAAACAAAAAAAGTGCTTGCAAAACCATATATTGCGTCAAAAGAAGCTCAAGAAGTTTTAAATGTTGAGCCAATTGATGTGACAAGAGTCCATCCGGATAAAGATATCCCTGTTTATAGATATCGTCTAAAAATTACTAAAAAAGGTTTGTTGAAATATTTTTCACACCTTGATTGGCAAAATACTTTTCATAAAGTACTCGCAAGAACTGGACTAAGAATGGCTTATACTTTAGGCTTTAATCCAACAATGAAGGTTTCAATGGGGATTGCACTTCCACTTTTTGCAGAATCAGAAGGCGAATTAGTTGATATCGAAATACTGGATAACTTGTCTCCACAAGAAGTTATGGATGTTATAAACCCTAAACTCCCAGATGGCGCAAGAGTTATAGAGGCAAAAGAAGTCGAACGCTATGCAACAGCCGTCGATATCTGCGCTCATTGGGCTGAATATAAGATTACGCCTTATTTTAAGTCGAATGAAGCAGAGCTTTACAATTTTGAAAAAATAAAGTATGATATAGAAAGAGTTTTATCTTCAGATTCAATTTTAATCACGAAGAAAAACAAAAAAGGTTTAGAAAAAACAACAGATTTTAAAAGATCTATAGGTAGTTATAGATTTACAGAAGATAGTCTGTTCATACATCTTAAAACCGGTCAAGGTTCAGAAATACCTGCGCTTAGAGCAGATAGTTTAATGGAGCTTGTCGATAAGAATAGAATATTCAATATCACAAGATTAAGATTCCTTGGCGAAACTTTGAGAGAACTATAGTAGTAAAGGATTTAAGAAACAATGAGAGAAACAAGTGTTGGTAACAAAATTATTATAGCCGAACGCGATAATATTGCTGCGGTTATGGAGAGCGGAAAAGTTGCAGAATTTTTCGTTCATAGAGGTGAAATAATTTTAGGAGATGTTTTCTTAGCTCAAGTAGAAAATATTCTTCCTTCAATCGAGGCTGCGTTCGTAAACGTAGGTTCTGATAAAATGGGCTTTTTACACGCACAAAATGTTACTGGAAAAGGTGCATTACAAGATAAACTAAAGCCAAAACAAAAAATCGTGGTTCAAGTTGTTAAAGAACCTACAGGACACAAAGGCCCTCGTGTAACTACTGAAATCTCACTTCCAGGAAGGTTTTTAGTACTTATGCCAAACGAAGTTGGGGTAAACGTAAGTAAAAAAATTACTTCTGCTAAAGAACGTGCAAGACTAAAATCAGTTGTAAACTTGCTTAAACCTGTGGGTGTTGGTGTTATTGTAAGAACAGAAGCTGAGGGGCAAACAGAAGCTGAAATTCAAGAAGATTTAGAAATACTATTAGAAAAATGGAACAATATAGTGACTTCAGCTGAATCACTTGAACCGCCAAGCTTGCTATACAGAGATCAAGATTTACTTTATAGAGTAATTCGTGAATGCTGTAATGAAGATACTCAAGAAATCGTTGTTGATACTGGCTTTGCATTAAACAGAGTTCAAAACATTCTTCAATCTTGGCACATGAATAAGAATATTAATGTAACTCTTTACAAAGGATCTGAGCCTCTTTTAGTTGCAATGGATATTCATAAAGAGATTAAAGCTGCGCTTTCGATGAAAGTTAATTTGCCATCTGGTGGATATTTGTTTATTCAAACAACAGAAGCGCTTACAGTAATTGATGTAAACAGCGGTAAGTTTACAAATTCAGCAACTCAAGATGAAACTATTTTGAAAACAAACATTGAAGCTGTTCACGAAATTGCTCGTCAATTAAGACTTAGAAATATTGGTGGTATGATTATTATCGACTTTATTGATATGACTAATCGTGTTGATAAATTGACTATGATGGAAGAATTAGAAATTGCAATGGAAGCTGATAAAGCAAAACCTCAAGTTGGTCAGCTTTCTGATTTAGGACTTGTTGAAATGACTCGTCATAGACAAGGTCAAGCAATTAGTGAAATTTTTGCGAAACGCTGTCCTCACTGTCAAGGAAATGGCTATATTATGGAAGATATTAAGTTTGCATCTTCTACAAGTGAAGGCGAATACAGAGCAAAAGCTGCTAAATTAAAACTTCCAATGAATAATAAGAAAAACAAATTCAACAAAAATAATAGAAATAATGAGGTTCAGAATAATGAGGTAAAAGAACTTCCACCAGTTCAAGAAGAAAAGCTTGAACAAACAGTGAATCCTTCTATTGAAGCTCAAACTGAGGTAAGAGAAGTTCAAGAAGAAAAAGAAACTAAAAAGAAAAGTGCTAAGAAGCAACGATTTGACAAAAAAGGTGCTAGTAAAAAGGCTAAACAAGAATTAGCTGAAGAAAACTTAGCTCAGACTGTATTAACTGAAGGTGCTGAAATCGAACCTGTAATCTCTGAGCAACGTCATTCTGAGGTAACAGCCGAAGAATCGCAAAATTTAGGTAATGATTCTAAAACTGAAGCAACAGAAGAAAAACCTAAAAAAGCTACTCGTTCAAAACGTCCGAATAGAAATACTCAGAAAAAACCTCGTACAACAAAAAAGTCAACGAAGAAAGAATCAGCGGATGAATAGAATATTCGTAATTATATTATCAGCATTATTATCTCTGCCCATCAGCGTATGGGCAGTAGATGAAAATGACCCAATAGAAGAGCCCACTCCTATTGTAAACACTTTAGATGAAGAAGTTATTGAACAAGAAAAAATAGAAGAATCACAATACAAGCAACCAATTAGTAAAAGAAAAATTGCTAAGAAATTTTTAGCAGCAATGGGTGGAGTAGCAGTTTCATCTTTTGCAATATTCTTTTTATTAACAGTTTATAATCGAGTAAGGGAAAATTTTCAAGTTCAAAATAAAACTTCAGATAAAGATGTTTCACTAGAAACCCCTCAAGATGTAAATGAAGCTGTAAAAACATTTTTAGATAAAACAAAGTGGTAATTTTTGCATTATAATTTTCACCAGTTCTTTTATTATTAACAAATGTAAATTAAAATCCAAATGGTAGCAAAATTTTTGCTTGAGAGGATTTGTTTCAATATATGTTAAAAATAGGTGAAAAATGCAAATTTCAAAATATAATTACTCGCAAAATATAACTGTAAATAAAAATAACAAAACAAAAACTCCTAACTTTAAAGCGCTTATTATTGAGCCTAATATCAAAAACAATGTTAGAAAAGGTTATCATTCAATAATTGATTATTTAAACATATCATACCGTGATATATTAGCGAATTATAAACATTGGGATTTAAAAGCTGTCGCTAAAGATGAAAACTTAAGTTTAATTTTAAAACATAAGAAATATAATAATGAATACCTTGCAACACCTAAACGTATTGGTAATATCGCCCAATTTACTGGTACAGAAGATTATGGAATCTTGTTTCGTATGGAAATTCCTAACTCTAAATGGAATTATTTCGAAGACGAAATTATTTCCTCTTATGATGAATTTCCAGGTAACACAGAACACGATGTTTATTTGATTTCTGATGAAGAAACTGCTAAACAGAAAAGACAAAATCTATGCAATTTACAAAATAAATACTATAACGCTCTTCTAAATATGACCCAAGATAGAGAATATGATTATTGCACATATCCAATTCATATCATTGAAGAATTTGAAAAAGCTTCAGAAAATTTAGAGAAAGTAAAAGAACAGCAGAAAAAGAATTCTAATGAAATAGAACAATCTTTTATTGTACAAAAAGGCGATCCACAAATTGCAAACGGTGAAAAGCCTCTGAACTTAGAAGGTGGAAATAAAGGTTTTGCTAAAGTTGCAGGTATGACAGCCTTAAAAGAAACTTTACGTGAAGATATCATATTACCGTTACAACAAGTGGAATTATACAAAAAATATGGAATCATGCCTGCAAATGGTATTATGCTATATGGCCCTCCTGGAACTGGTAAAACTTTTATAGCTGAAGCTTTAGCAGAAGAAAGTGGTAGAACTTTTTTAAGAATGGATGTTGAAGATACTGAAAGCAAATATGTAGGTGACACTTCTAAAAATATAGCTAAAATCTTTAAAGAAGCTGAAGAAAATGCACCATCTATTATATTTATAGATGAGTTAGAAGCCTTAGCCCCAAGCAGAAGCAAGCTTAATGGAAGTAGCTCTGCCGCAATTGGATACAACCAAAATGTAAATACTCTTCTTAGATACATGAATAATTGCGGTGAAAAAGGTATATTTATTATTGCAGCTACTAATGAACCACAAAAAGTAGACAATGCAATTCGACGTGCTGGAAGATTAGACAAAAGTCTTTTTGTCGCTCCTCCAGATTTAGCAGCAAGAAAAGAACTTTTCCAACATTCATTAGAGAATATTTACGCTGATAGTGATATTGATTATGATAAACTGGCTTCAATGACAGAAAACTACACTGCACCAGAAATACAACTACTTCTTGTAAGACAAGCAGCCTTAACCGCTCTAAAACAAAACAGAAAAATATCAGAAGCTGATATTATTGAGCAAATAAACAAATATAGACCTCAACTTGATAAAAACACTATTGAAGAATATAGAAAAAAAGGCGTTATCAATAATATATCTGAAGAAAATCAACCAAGAAGAATAATTGGCTTTGAACAATACGAATAAATTGTGATATGATAGACTAACGATGACAAGAGAATTTGATTTTTATATAGTTCCAACACCGATTGGGAATATTCAAGATATAACTCTTCGCGCAATTGAAGTACTTAAAAGCGTTGATTTAATTGCATGCGAAGATACACGAGTCACCCAAAAGCTTTTAAACCATTATGATATTAAAACAAAATGTTTTTCATACCATAAATACAACGAGCGTGAACGTGTTGGATATTTTCTTAAAGAATTATCTGAAGGTAAAAAGATTGCGCTCGTATCTGATGCAGGCACACCAATGATTTGTGATCCTGGTGCAGTTATTGTAAATGAGCTTAAAAACGCTGGCTACTCAATTTCGGCTCTTCCTGGTGCTTGTGCAGTAACAACTTTTTTATCAGAAATACCTAGAGAAGGTGAAGAGTATACATTTATCGGCTTTATTCCTCGTAACGAAAAACAAATAGAAGAAGTCGCAAAAAAATACTTAAAACATAATTTCGTATTCTACGAATCACCTGAGAGAATTTTAAAAACCTTAAAAACAATTCAGAAAACACGAGGAGATATCAAAATTGCGTTGGGCAGAGAGCTTTCTAAACTGTTTGAAGAAATTAATGTTGATAAAATTTCTTCAATAATAGAGCATTATAGCAATGGTATAAAAGGTGAAATTGTATGCATGATTTATGCAAACGAGGACTCTGAAAATACCGAAATGGAATTTAAAATTAAAGAATTAAAAAATAAAGGCTTTAAAGACAAAGAGATTTCTACCATTCTTTCGACAATATGTGGGTTTAACAAGAATGAAGTCTATAAAAAAAGCTTAGAATTGTAACAATTTGTAAATATTTATCCAAAAACTCTAAAGTTTTTCCAAAATCTGCCGATATATATAGTACAGCAGACAGATACAGGAAAGGAAATTTGGATATGTTAAAAAAGATTGTTACCCCGTCAAATAACACATTTAGCGGAGTTGAATTCATATTAAGAGGAGCTAAGAAGCGTAGAGCTATGGCGATTTCTAATGCAATTGCTGTGAACGCAGAAACAGGAGTTCAAGTAAAATTGCAAGCTGTGAAGTAAAAAACTTACCGGTTAAGTAGGAATAGCAAAA
Source organism: bacterium (assembly GCA_017482685.1). GTDB lineage: Bacteria > Cyanobacteriota > Vampirovibrionia > Gastranaerophilales > Gastranaerophilaceae > CAG-196. Next base: position 38,229 of record JAFUMP010000030.1, read on the forward strand.
GTATAATATTAGCGGACTTAATAAAGTCCGCTTTTTTATCTATAAAGATTATAAGTAGGGCTTTGAAAAAAATATAGTTTGTGTTATTATTAAGAGGTCGCTAAGGAAACGTGGCCGAGTCGGCTTAAGGCGGCACCCTGCTAAGGTGTTGTGTGGGGTAACCTGCACCGAGAGTTCGAATCTCTCCGTTTCCGATTTTTAGTCCACTTTGTTTAACAAAGTGGACTTTTATGTATTGTTTCAGGACAGATGATTTATTGCGGTTCAAATGATTATTGGCTTTAAAGTTGCTTGTGTCTTGAATTGTAGCGGTCGGAAGTATTCCAAAATAATCATTTCAACTGTACTCAAGAGTCCTCCAGCTGTCCTTTG
>JAFUMP010000002.1 GCA_017482685.1 bacterium
GATAATATAGAAATGTATTATCCTCCAATAAAATCTCCCGAAAAAAAATGGCAAACAATATTAAGAAAACTATTTACCAACAAATCCATTTAAGTTAAAATAATCATTAATGAATATTGTTGAAACAAAATATTATAAAATAAACGAGCCTATTTTATTAGAATCTGGGAAAGAAATAAAAGAAGTTGTAGTTGCTTACGAGACCTACGGCAGTCTTAATGAAGCTGGCGATAATGCTATATTATTATTACACGCTCTTACAGGAGATGCTCACGCTGCGGGTTATCACAAAGGGGATACAAAACCTGGCTGGTGGAATGACATGGTTGGCTCAGGAAAAGCTTTTGATACAGATAAATTCTTTGTAATCTGCTCAAACATGCTTGGCGGATGCAAAGGTACAACAGGACCAAGTTCTATTAACCCAGAAACTAATAGAGAATACGGATTAAGCTTTCCTGTATTCACAATCGAAGATGTTGTAAAAGTACAAAAAAAATTAATAGATTTTCTTGGTGTTAAAAAACTAACCGTAGCTGGTGGCTCTATGGGAGGAATGCAAGCATTAGAATGGGCGTTAGCTCATGATTGTATGGTAGATAATGTTATTTTCATAGCTTCTACGCCACGGTTATCTGCACAGGGAATTGCATTCAATGCTGTAGGCCGAAATGCAATTTTATCTGATCCAAATTTTAACAATGGAAACTATTACGATAAAGAACGTCCAGAAAAAGGACTTGCCATAGCTAGAATGGTTGGCCATATAACATACTTGAGCGAAGAAGCTATGCATAATAAATTTGCTCGAAGATTTCAAGATAAAGAGACTCCGAATTTTGATTTTGGAATTGATTTTGAAGTTGAGAGCTATCTTGCGCATCAAGGTCAAACTTTTGTTGACAGGTTTGATGCAAATAGTTATTTATATATAACAAAAGCCGTTGATTATTTTGATATAGCACAAAAATACGGTTCTTTAGAAAAAGCTTTTTATAACACAAATGCTCGATATCTTGTAATATCTTTTTCTTCTGATTGGCTATTTCCATCTTGTCAATCAAAAGAATTAGTGAATGCGTTGATGCGAAACAAAAAAGACGTATCCTATTGTGAAATTCAATCACCATGTGGACATGATGCGTTCTTATTAGAATTTGAAACACAAACAAGGATTATAAAATCTTTTTTATGTAATAATAAAACTTAAATCCCAAGATTTAAAATTCCATAAGATTTAAATCTTGGGGTATTTTTTTGTTCAGGATTGTTGTTTATATAATTTTTTAACACACTACGAGCTTTCCAATATTTACGTTCTAAAACATAAATATTTGCTAAAGCTATTGTATAATCAATATTTTTAGGATTTTTAGAAATCAAATTAGAATACTCTACAATAGCCTCATTTATTTTTCCTTCTCTCACTAAAATCTCACCCAAAAGATAACGTTTTTCCTCTAAGTCACTAATACTAAGTGATTTATTTAAATAATCTTTAGCTATATCGAGATTATCTACATAAAAATTTGTAAGAGCAAGATTATAATAAATCATACCTTGCACTTCTTCTGTATCAGCAAACTTCAAACCTTGTTCAAGTTTTTTAATTGCTCTATGGTAATCTTTAGACATAACAAATATCTCTGCTAAATCAATATATCCTGATGGTAAATTTGGTGCTTTTTTTACATAGTTAAAAGCTTCTTTAATTTTTTTGGTTAAAACCTCACCATCATTACCCAATACAAAATCTGGAAGATATTTTGCCCTATTATCCTCTGTATTTGTTATTTCAGGTTTTATTTCATACAACAATTTGAGCGTATTTATATCGGCTTCGGTAGGCTCTTGTCTAGAATCACTCAAAACAACTTTAGGATCTTTTGTTAAATACATTAAGTTAGATTTCCTTTGACTATGCCCCATAAAACCTAAAGCATGTACAATCTCATGTAATGCAGTATTATAGACTTGATTCTGTGAAAAATATTCACCTGTTGGAGTTTTTAAATAAAAATTTATTTCCATACTTTCTAATTGATTCAAATTAATTTTAGGTGATGTATACGCTACTACATATTTTTGATACTCATTATCTGCGGGATTAAATTCATCAAATAGAATTGTTATATTAGAATTTTTCTCAACTTCTTCAAACAAAATTTTGTGTTCAGTAAGTTTTTCCCATTTATTAAACGCTTTTCTAAACTCTTCTAGAAAATAACTTGGCACATTCTCTTCATTCTCGAAAGCATAAGTAATAGGATTATTACCCCAACGCATAATATTATTATTAAATACTGCATAAGAAATATAATTATTAGGATATTTTTCATGAATTTTTTGTTTAAAATCTGATATAAAATATTCCGCTCTAACTTTTGCACTATCATAAACTGGCAATTCTATGAATTTTAATAATTTATCTTGTGCCTCAACTGTCAAAGGAGAATTTATAATTGAATTTACATAAATTTCTCGAGGCTTTGTTTCATTTAAACCTAATTCAAAAGCTCTTTCATAAAACCCCTGTGCTCTTGAGATTTCATTCTTTTTAAAATAATAATTAGCACAAGTTTCCATTATTTTATCTAAATTTTTCAAAGTATGGTTATACATAAAAAACACAGTGCTAAATATAACAAAATAAATCCATAAGGATTTTTTATTCATTATTCTCACCTACAGATTCAACTTCTGTTTGCAAATCTTTTTCATTCGGCTCATCTTTTACGCCTGCATCAATATTTAAGGTTTTAACTAAAGAACGAACATCTCCTTTTAGTTTAAAATACTCTTTAAATTTCGCAGTTGTTTTAATATTAAAAGAACGCCCATTTTTGTCTTTATTTCTTGAAATCAAACCTTTTTCAAGCAATTCTGTAACGTGATCATAAGCATTTGACCCTCTTAAATCTTTTAAATAAGATTGTCTAATTGGCTCTTTTAAAGCAATTACAGTCAATGTTTTCAAAACAGGAGGACGTAATTCTACTGGACAAAGTTTTTCAACAATATCTAAATGCTCTTGTTTTACTTGTAAAATATAACCGTTTTCATCATCAATTTCTAAAGCTCCTTCACGAGATGCATAATCCATTATTAACTCCAAAAGAGCTTCTTCAACCATATCGGGCTCTTCACCTAAAATTTCTGCAATTTCGTTTATTTGAAGAACTTTTGCTGTTACAAACAGAACAGCTTCAATTCTAGACTTCAACTGTTCCATCTTCAGTCTCCTTTTCTAAAATACTAGTAACGTTATTTACAGCATCAAAAATATTATCTTCTTCAATTTCTTGAGCTTCTGCGGGAACATAACGAATAACATATAAATCTCCGTAAAACTCATCTTGCATTAAATCATAATCACTATCAACAGTTAAAAACAACAACGAAATATACGCATTAACCTTATCCATGCCTAAAAGAGTTAATTCTGTTAACTCAATTTTATCTTGCCTGTTTAGGATTTCTTCTAGGTTAGCACGTAATCTTTGAACTCCATTTTCAATATATTCATCATGAGCAAGGTTAATAATATCATCTGGAGATAATCTTGCATAATTTTGAACCCTACGTTTAGCACGCTCATGAGCATTCTTTAATGAAGCTTTTTTATCAAGCATTTCATAGAATTCTAATTGACGAATCAAATCTCTCAAAGTTACAACACGATTATGATTCAAACGCACACTTGTACGACGTTGAAGGACTTCATCAATTGATATCACATTATTTGTAGGAATATAATCTTCAGCATAATCTAAAGGTTCATCAGAATATTCCAATTCATCAATTTCTTGCTGAGGCTCAAAATCAAGAACATCAATACCTTCAAGAATATTTGATTTAAGTTTTAATAATATTGCTGCAAAAAGAATTGTCCTTCCTGTAAGCCTAAGATTTTGTCCCTTTGCTTGAAAAACTTGCATCATGTATTTATCATACACATCTACAATATCAACATTCCAAGGATCAATTTTCCCTTGTTTTGCCATGTTCACTAGAATTTCAATACCATCTACTTCTGCGTTTGGCGCAACTACCTGTGAGGATTTAACCCCAGATATACTCTTATTAAAACTATCTATATTATTTACTGCCATATCTCCTTGCTCCCCCTCTCCTTGAGGAGATGGATGGGGTGAGATGTCAATCCACTCCCAATTATTATTTCTATCTTAACTTATTTTTTTGAGGATTTACTCCTCTGTTTTGATGAAACCTATTATTGAGGTCGCAAATTGCGTTCTCAATAATAAATTTATAATTTTTCATATTCTTTTTTTAGATTATCGAAATAATCATTGATAAAATTAAAAGTTTTCTTTTGACGTTCTTTGTAACTACCTTCGATTATTATATTCCCCTCATCTTTGAAAGAATTTATACCTTTCAACGCATGAATAATACTTATTCTAGTATGCCAACCTCCTAAATACTCATTGCCAATTTTATAAGCATGCCCTTCTTTTTTAGTAAACAATTTTGACATAATTGCTATACTTATTAAATCATCTTTTGTTCCAATGGCTTCAGCTTTTTGTTTAAATATTTTTGAAGCATTTTTAGGCAACAAATTCTTTTCAGCAATCAAAGAAAAACTTGCTTTTGAATTTATATTTTGACTATTATTAATTGGATTAATTTGCACTAATATTTCCCCCTAATATTTACCCCTACCCCTAATCACGGAGTTTTACCCCAGTAACTTTTGAGATACCTTTTTCTTTTTGAGTAACCCCAATTGTTCTGTTTGCAGATTCAATCATAGGTTTTCTGTGGCTAACAACGATAAATTGTGTTGTTTCAGCTTGTGCTTGTACGATATGCGCAAGCTTTTCAACGTTAATACCGTCTAAACTTGCATCAACTTCGTCAAACGCATAGAAAGGAGCTGGCATGTATCTTTGAATCGCAAATACAAAAGATAAGGCTGTAAGTGCTTTTTCACCACCAGACATACCCGCAAGACGCTGTTTTTTCTTATCTCTAGGCTGAGCCTCGATATCAAGACCACCTGCAAACGGATTTTCTTCGTTTTCTAAGATAAGTGTACCTTCACCGTCAGAAAGTTTATGGAAAATATCTTTAAACTGCTCACTGATTGCGTTATAAGTCTTTAAGAAAGTTTCTTTCTTAAGATCTTCATAACCTCTCATTCTTTCTAAAATTTGAGCTCTTTCTGTAGATAAAGTTTCAATTTGTCGTTGAAGCTCTTGTTGACGAGCAAGAACTCTATCATAGTCTTCTAAAGCACGCATATTTACAGCACCCAATTCATCCATTCTGCGTTGAAGTCTTTGGATTTTAGCTGTAATTTCATCAATTGACATTTCAACAGGAGTTAATTCGTTAATATTTACACCTGCTTCTGTAAGAGTTGCACGAGTTTCTTCTAATTGAGGCTCCAATTCACGACGACGAGCTTTAAATGATTCGATTTGTTCTCCGATTTTTTCAATATCAGAAATTTTCAAATTCTTTTGAGTTTCCAAATCAACTAAATCATTATTTATAGCATCTCTTTGATCTAGAAGTTCTTTAAGTTTTTCAGTTATTTCTTTAATCTGCTCATCAAGAACTTCAAGTTCTGATTTTAGACCTTTAATCTCTTCTGTAAATTTAGCTTTATCAAGCTCTAATTCTTTATTATTAGCTAAAGAACGTTCAATTGTATCGTTATGACTTTTGATTGTAGTATTAATAAAATCTATTCTTTGATGCAAGCCTTCAATTTCATTATTTGCATCAGCCATTTGTTTTTCATAACGCTTGATTTCAGCTTCAACTCCAGCAGTTTTTTCTTTCAAATCCTTTAAATCTGCATCATTCATAAGCTTTTCAACTTCACTTATTTCAGTTTGAAGATTTGTCATTTTTTCAGAAATCTCTATATGTTGCTCCTCTATTTTATCAAGAGTTTTTTCAAGATTAGAAATTTCTGGCTCTGTTAATTTTACCAATCCTTGTTTTTCTTCAATATCAGATTCTGTTTTGGCAAAATTAAACTCTAAACTTGTTAATTCAAGCTTAGCTTTATTAAATTCTGTTGTCGAAGAGGAGTATTTTCCCCTTACATCTTCCATTTTTGCTTCCAAACTTGAACGTTTTGAAATCAAAGCTGCATATTTTGATTCCATTTCTTTTAAACGTACTTTAAAGATATCAATTTCAGAATCTTGATTTTGTGCAAATTTTAAGCCTGTTTTACGAACAGCACCACCTGTAATTGAACCCGATTTTTCAAATAAATCACCAGATAATGTAACCATTCTGTATTTACCGATTAATTTATTTGCAACACTTCTATCTTCAACAACAAGAGTATCACCTACTGCGTAATAAAATGCGTTTAAATATTCATCATCAAAATCAATTAAATTAATCGCAAAATCAATTACACCTTTTTCTTTAGGAAGATTTAAACTTTTTGGACATTTTACTATTTTATTCAAAGGCACAAAAGTTGCACGACCAGCATTAGAAGATTTTAAAAGCTCAATACAAGTCGAAGCGACATGTTCATCTTCAACAACAATATGCGCCATTCTTGCGCCAACTGCTATTTCCATTGCTGTAGAATACTCTTCATCAACTTGACCTAACTTCATTAAAGGTGCGTGAACCCCACGTATATTAGCGTTTACAATGGTATCAACGGCACGTCCAAGATTAGCTTCTTCATTGGCTTGTTTAGTTGCTTCAAGCTGATAAATCTTTTTACGAGCAGCTTGCAGGTCATAGTCCAGATCCGTAATTTCATTTTTAGTTTTATCCAACTCATCTAAAGTGTTTTTAAGAATTATTTTAAAATCTTCTAACTCTTTTCCAAGTTGTTCAATCATCATTTCTTTAGAAGCTTTTGTTTCACTAAAATTAGCTTTAAACTCTTCAAGCTCAACTAATTTTACCTTAGTTTCTTCTAGTAATTTTTTCTTAGTAGATAATTCTGCTTCTAAAGGCGCTTGTTTTTGAATAAGCTTTGTTTCTTTATCTTGCTCAATTTCAAGATCTTTTCTTAAATTGTTTCTTTTTTCGATATGTTTTTCAGCTGTTTCATTAAGCCCTGACATATCTTCTAGAATCTTATGTAAAATTTTCTTCTGCTCTTCAATATTAGTTTCTATGCCAGTAATATTCTCTTTAGTTAAAGAGATTTTTAACTCAGCTTCTTTAATCTTGCCTTGCTGAATTTCAATACCATTTTTTGTGTTTTCAACTGTTTTTAAGTTATCTTGAATCTGTTTATCAGCATAAGTAATAGAAGATTCTTTTCTTGATATTGAACCTTTAATTTCTTCAGCTTTCTGTTTCAACTCAATTTGATGAGCTTCACCTTTTTCTTTAATTGTTGCAGAAATTTCATCATATTTTTCACGAATAAGTTTTAGCTTTTCTTCTAAGTCTTTAGACTTCATTTCTTCTTCTTTTTTCTTTTTCGTGAATTCTAAAATATTCTCATGAGCCTTTTCAAGATTTCTTTTTAAATCAAAAAATTTAACAGTGTTAATTTGACTTTCTAAACCGGTCTTTTCATCTTTTAACTTCTGATATTTAAGCGCTACTTCTCGCTCTTCATTAAGCTGTTCAAGACGAGTATTAACTTCATTCAAAATCAATGTAGAGTTAACAACACGCTTCTCTACAGTTTCCAACTCTGCAGTTGCTTGATCTATTCTTCTGTCAAAATCTGCAACTCCAGCTATTTCATCAATAATCTTACGACGTTCATTAGGAGTACAATTCGTAATACTCATAACGTCACCTTGCATCATAACATTATAACTGTTTGGAGTAATATTGTATTTTTCAAGCTTTGCGTGAATATCAGAAAGTGTTACTACTTTATCATCAAGATAATAAACACTATTAAATCCAGATGAAGATTTTCTGATTCTTCTTGCAACAGAAAATTCTTCTGCAGCACCATTTTCACCAGCTTCTCCAAAAGTTACTTTTACAAAAGCTTCGTTCCTCTTATTATAGGTTGATATTAAATGAAAGAGTTTTTCTGCACGTAAAGTCCTTGAAGTTGATAAACCTAACGCAAAAAGAATGCTATCAATAATATTACTCTTACCTGAACCATTTGGCCCTGAAATAGTAGTAAACCCTTTTAACATAGGTATTTCAACTTTATTCGCAAACGACTTAAAGTTATCAACTTCTAGTTGCTTAATGTACATTAAATCCCTTCCCCAATTTGGCTAGTATAAAAGCCCTATAAATATATTTACCACTTTATTACACAACAAAATTCAAGGCATGTCAAACTTATACATACAATGTTTACAATTTGAATTATATAATTATAATGTCTTTATAATACTTACAATTTTACCTATTAAAACAAGCTCATTAGCTGTAGTTCCGTTTATCGTACGAACTCTATAGTCTGGATTGTCAGATTTTATAATAATTTCATCCAAATTTTTAGAAAGACGCTTAACAAAAAACTCATTATTAAAACAAAATACATAGATTTTATTGTCTTGTATCTGATTTCCATTCCAATGCTCAACTATCAACTTATCTCCGTTCTCAATCGTAGGAGACATACTATTCCCAGAAGCATTAATCATAGAATACATTTTTTTATTCGAAAAACCATTTATAAGCATAGTTGATACAGGTATTGAGATTTTTTCTTCCGAAAAAACTATATTGCCAGTGCCACAGCTTGCAAAAACATCAGTATAATAATTTATTTTAACAATATTGTCATTAGAATTATTTGTATCTTCAAAAAGCCTTACTCCAAAAAAATTCTCTATTTTTTTTAATTCACTAACCGTAACTTGGCTTTCATTTTTAATCCTATTACTTACCGTCTGCCTTGTAATTCCCAAACTTTCAGCCAAAAGTGATTGATTCACATAAGATTCTGTTTTTTTAGACAAAAGATTTAATAGTTCTTCTAATTTCATGTTTCACCAAAAATTTATTTACAAAAATTACACTTGACATTCGTATCATATTATCTTACAATACTTACAAGATGTAAACTCTTATATGATATTAAAACATATAATTTAACATCTGTCAATCGCTGATTATCACAAAATAAGTACAGCTATGAGAACGTTTGGCGGAAGAGGATATTTAAAATGAATTACAAATACAATGTATCATGTAGTGAGACAGTGTCTAAAAATTGGACTCCAACAGCTATGGATTGCTATTCTATTGGTTGTGTTTGTTCTAAATGCAATTTATACAAATTATATTTTGCAGATTCAAATATCAGATGTCGTATGAAAGATACAGTTATCGAACTTGTTAGAAGGTTAGGAGCACCACAGAAGGAGAATGTACATGAACCACAGTAAAGCAACAATTAATCGAATCAATGGTCAAAAAGGTGGCAGACCAAAACAAGACTCAAATATACGCATAGAATTACCAAATATAGACTTAGTAATTCTCACCCCAATTCAGTATAGCTCATTATTAGAAAAATATGGTTATGAACTTTTAGAAAAAGCTCTACATATTCTTGATAATTGGTTAAAATCGGGAAGCAAATATGCTGTTAAATACGTTGGCAAGAATAATTATGCACATTTTCGTGCAGATGGGTGGGTTGTAAATGAAGCAAAGCGAAGCTAGGCATTTGCTTAGCTTCTTTTTGTTCTTATAAAAAAAGGACACCTACTTGAAATCAAGCAGGTGTATTGAAAGGACATTTTTATTAGTCTTAAATTATTACAATAAATTTAATGCAATTTGTGGCATTTGGTTTGCAGTTGACAACAATGTTGCCGTAGATTGCTGTAGAATCTGATATTTAATATAATTTGAAGATTCTGTTGCAACGTCTGCATCTTTCAATGTTGAAATTGATTGAGTTAAGCTTTCTCTTTGAACATCAGTAGATTCAATAGCTGATTCTAATCTGTTCATAAACGCACCAATTTCAGTAACCCTTAATGAGACATTGTCAATAGCCTTGTCTATGTTATTAATAAATTCTCTTGCAGATGCATCATTTCTATAGATTGCAGTACACATTTCATCAATAGTAAAGCTTTTACCAGCGACTAGCGTTGCACTATATACACCTGTACCACCAGTAAATTCAATAGTTCCATTTTCAGCCAATGCTGCAGCCAAAGCAGAAGCATAGTAACCATCTTTATATTGAATGTTACCATTTCTATCTAAAACAGGTTTACCATCCGCACCTACTTCTCTAGCTCTGTGAGTATATATATCTGACTGAGTTGCACTTGCTCTTAAATCTAAATACCCTGGCTCTCTTTTTGTCGAATTTGCAGCTGTCTTAAATCCCATGATTGTAGTTGTTTCTGCACTTTCAAACAAGAATTTATCCATAGTAATGATACAATTTTTATCAGAATATAGACCTACTTGAAGAATTATATCTTCAGTTCTTGAACCATCAAGCAAATAAGTATCATTAAAATCAGTAACGCTACATAGACGATTAATCTCTTCCATACGTTGAACTACTTCAGTTCTAATTGCATCCAAAGATGCCGAACCATAAGTTCCGTTTGCAGCTTGCATAGTCAAGTCACGTATTCTTTGTAAATATTCATTCAAGATATCCAAAACACCTTCTTGTGTTGTTAGCATATCTAAGCCCATAGAAGCATTGGTTTCAATAACGTCATAGCCGTTAATTTTTGCTTGCATCCCTTCTACAACAGAATAACCTGCCGCATCATCCTTACCAGAGTTTATCTTGAAACCAGTAGATAACCTCTCCATTGCTGCGTTCATACCAGTAGTGGCATCACGTAAATACTTTTGAGCAATAAGGGATGACAAATTCGTGTTAATTGTAATTGTTGAAGTTGACCCCATAATAATGTTCCTTTCAAATTTCCTTTCACTATGTATTACGGCAGAAAAATATTAGACTTTACAACTTTAGTTATAGAATCCTCCATATAGAGGAGAAACCTATCTGTAACCCTTTAAAATCGAGGATTTTATTTTTCAAAATTTATCTTAAATTCACTTCAACATGTATTTATCTACAACTAAAGTTATAGATAATTGGAGAATAAATTTTCCATAAATTAAAGTAATAATATCAATACAAAAAGGAGATTTTATCATGAAATTAGAACAATCAGAAACTTTACAGTGTTTAATAAACGCTTTTGCAGGCGAATCACAAGCAAGAAATAGATACACTTTTTATGCAAAACAAGCAAAAAAAGATGGTTATGAACATATTTCACAAGTTTTTTTAGATACCGCAGAAAATGAAAAAGAACATGCCAAACTTTTTTATAAACACATACCGTCAGACAAACATTGGAAAGTTAATGCAGAGTATCCATTCTTCTTAGGCAATACTTGCGAAAATCTATTTGCTGCAGCAGAAGGTGAAAGAGAAGAATGGGAATATATCTATAAACATGGTGCAAGAATTGCACAAGAGGAAGGGTTTGATGAAATATCAAAACTTTTTGCTGGAATTTTAGAAATAGAAAAGCGCCATTCTCATAGATTTGAAACCCTAGCAGAGCAACTTAAACTTGATAGCTTTTTTAGTAAAACAGAGAATACTCAATGGCTTTGCAGAAAATGTGGTCATGTTCAGATTTCCCAATGCGCACCAAAAATCTGTCCTGTTTGCACACATCCACAAAGTTATTTTGAAATTTTTGTCGAAAAATTTTAATCAATAACAACTTCAATTTCAAATTTTCTTTTCCAAGGATAAATATATTTAATAGAATCTTGAATATCATAATCAAAAATTTCTATAAGTCTTTCTTCATAGCTTTTAATTAAATTTGAAATATCACATGGTTCTTGTATTTGCCCTCTTATATTTGCCTGATAGGCCCAGTCATCTAAAAAACGAATTATTTGCAACTTTTTAAAAGCATGCTCATTATATTTTAAAGCTTCAAATCTTACTTTTAGCACAGCTAACAAACTTCCTAATGTGTTTGCAGATGTGTTCCAAGCTGAATAACCATAAAATTTATCTAAATCTATCTTTGGTAATAATTTTTCTACTAAAACATTTTCAGCCCCATTTGCATAACGAACATCTGCTACACAATACAATTTATTCGGAGGTAAAAAATCACCCTTAAAGCTTCCTTGAGTTGGCCAATTCATAACTAATTCACCTTGTTTATCTACAAAATTATTTACAACAAGCACAACATCAGCTTCCTCTTGCGAGTTTACTACATTAAACCCACCTAACTCAAGCTGACCTAAAACAGATTTTTCTATAGAAACATCTTCGTAATTTGATATTAAATCTTTACAATCAGGCTCAGTATATTTAACAAAAACTTTTATTTCTTTTTCTAACGCTTTGGCTAATAAAGTTAAAGGGATTTCATCAGCCCCTGTTTTTGTTTTCCCCCCTAAAGCTTCTAACTCTTTTGCCTCATCCACATTAAATCCAAACTCAGCACAATCATCTTTTGAAAATATTAATGTATTAAAAAAGCCTTCTTTTTGCCATTCAAGGTAAAGTTTATTAATTTCAAAATTACGATTCCTAGTCGCTAAATAATCATCTAATATTTCTTGAGGAATATTTGAGCTATTAATTCCACCTGAATAAGAATATTCAAAAATCTTCTTTCCATAATCTTTCCAATATTCTTTTTCCTCTTCATTATAATTATTATTAGAAATCCTCATAATACTAGAAAAAGCATAAATTTTAGCATCTTTTTCTATTAATATCTTTTTTAATTTATTAATTCGAATTTTTATTTCATCAAAACTTTCATTTGAACGTCGTGAAGGAATAAGTCCACCATAAGCAATCGTGTCTAAAGATAAAATAACAACATCACACTTAGGAGCATTTTTTAACCAATCAAAAAGAGCATCTATATCTGCATTTCTGTTCAAATCACCTAAATACGACCTAGGTGGCATAAATAACTCTATTGACTCATCAATTGAGGCGATATCTTTCACTAAATTATAACAGACTGGACGATTATCAATTGGCAAAAAACAAATTCTCATAATTTAATTTTACAATAAAAAAGCGGTTTCCACAATGGAAACCGCTTTTTTATTACTATAATTATTAAGAATTTTGTAATCCACGTTTGAATTCTTCAGGACGACTTGAACGAGCAAGCGCATCTTCTAACGTAATTTTCTTTTTCATATACAAATCTCTTAATGACATTTCAAGAGTCTGCATACCAAATCCAGAATTTGTCTGAATTGTTGAATAAATTTGAGCAGCTTTCGCTTCACGAATCAAGTTCGCAATTGCAGGAATTACTAACATAACCTCTTGAGCCATTACACGACCACTCTTAGAACCATCTGCTTGTAAAAGTGGCAATAAAGTTTGTGAAAATACAGCGACTAAAGAGTTTGAAAGCTGAACACGAACTTGTTGTTGCTGACCTTCTGGGAATACGTCAATAATACGGTCAATTGTTTGAGAAGCTGAAGAAGTATGCAAAGTACCAAATACTAAGTGACCAGTTTCAGCTGCAGTAAGCGCTAATCTAATAGTATCTAAATCACGCATCTCACCAACAAGAATGATATCTGGATCTTCACGAAGCGCTGCCTTAAGTGCATTAGCGAAACTTCTTGTATCTTGCCCCAATTCTCTTTGGTGAATAATAGATCTCTTTGACGGGTGAATAAACTCAATAGGGTCTTCAATCGTCAAAATGTGTTCTGAACGAGTTTCATTAATATAGTTAATCATTGCTGCCAATGTAGTTGATTTACCAGAACCTGTTGGACCAGTTACTAACACCAATCCTCTTGGTTTTTCAGCAATTTTTCTAACTGTATCAGATAAACCGAGCTCTTTAAAAGAAGGCACTTTAGAAGCAATTACACGAAACGCCGCAGCATAATTTCCTCTATCTTTATAAATATTAACCCTGAAACGACTTAGGCCTTGTACTCCATAAGAAAAGTCAAGCTCCCAATCTTGTTCTAGTTTACGTCTTTGTTCTTTATTAAGCATTGGGAATAAAAGCAATTCCACTTCTTCAGGTTTCAAAGCTGGCACATCCATTCTTTGAAGCTGGCCATCAATACGTACAACTGGTGGTAAACCAGCAGAAATATGTAAGTCTGAACCTCTTTGCTTAACAACTACTTCCAAATATTTTTCTATAAGCATTTAAAAAGCCCTCTTTTTGCGCACTATAACACAAAATTATATTAACATAATTTATAAACCTTGTAAAGATTTATTAACAAATTTTATTTTGCTAAAAATTCATTAATTGATTTTGCAGCTTTTTTACCAGCCCCCATTGCATTAATAGCATTTGAAGCTCCTACTGGTGCAACATCACCACCAGCAAAGATTGTTGGAATTGATGTTTCACGAGTTATTTCATCAACAACAAAATACCCTCTTCTATCTGTATCGAATTCTAATCCATCAGCACTTGCAGATTTCTGTATAATTGGATTTGGCCCAGTACCAAGCGCAACAATCACAGAATCAACATCTAAATCAGAATACCTTCCTGTTCCTACTGGACTTCTTCTACCAGATTCATCAGGTTCACCAAGTTCCATTATTTCAAATCTCATGCCTGCAACATAACCATCTTTTTCAAGAATTTCTGCAGGTGCATGTAAGAAAATAAAATGTACACCTTCTTCTTTAGCATGTCTTATTTCTTCCAAACGGGCTGGCAATTCTGGTTCTGTACGTCTATATACTATATAAACAGTTTCAAACCCAACACGAACAGCGGTTCTTGCTGCATCCATAGCAACATTGCCACCACCAATTACAGCAACCGCTTTGCCAACTTTTAGCGGTGTTGGAGTTGTTTCTTCATTTGCTTGCATAAGATTAACACGAGTTAAAAACTCATTTGCTGAAAATACCCCATTTAAATTCTCTCCTGGTATATTCATCATTTTTGGAAGCCCAGCACCAGAGCAAATAAATATAGCATCAAACCCGTCTTCTTGAAGTTGTTTTAGCGTTATTGATTTACCAACAATAACATTTTTTTCAAACTTAACTCCCATTTCTTTAAGGTTTGTAATTTCTCTATCCAAAACCGTTCTAGGAAGCCTAAATGGAGGAATTCCATATCTTAAAACACCACCAAAATTATGTAATGCTTCAAAAATAACGACTTCATGACCAGCTTTTCTCAAATCAGCAGCTGCAGTAATCCCAGCACAACCAGAACCAACAATCGCAACCTTTTTTCCTGAAGGAACAATCTCTGCCTTTTTAGCCGAAGTATTATCCCCAACATATCTTTCTAAAGCTCCAATTGCAATAGCTTCACCTTTAATTCCTAAAACACAATTCCCTTCACATTGACGTTCTTGAGGACAAACTCGACCACAAACAGAAGGTAGCATGCTAGTTTCACGAATTATATCACCAGCTTTTTCTAAATCATCTTCTTTAAGCGCTTTTATAAAATCTGGAATTTGAATATTAACAGGACAGCCTTTTACGCATCTAGGATTTTTACAATTTAAACACCTGCTTGCCTCAGCCTTCACCTGATCAGCTGTTAAATTTTCTTCAACAGCATCAAAATTATTTCTACGTTGAATTTTATCCTGTTCTACTGGTCTTTGTCTCATATTTCGCCCTCCGTTAGCTATTTATCAAAGTATACCAAAAACAAATACAAAGGTGTAGGTATAATAAAACTTCGAAAAGGCAAAATTTACATAATATATGTTATGGGTACTATTCATAACGGCATATTTTTGAAAAACTTTAATATTTTTGAATATATTGTTACAATTTTTTACATTTGTTTTCTTTCTCCTGAAAAAAGAGATTATAATTGAATTTTCTTTTCTTTTTATTAATTAAAATTCTAGCTTTAAGCCTAAATTTTTAATCAAATAAGATCTCATCAATAGTACCCATAACATATATTACGTAAACCCAAATAGAAAGTTAGTAACAAAAAGGAGTAACACTTATGGTAGATTTTAGCAACGTATCACAAGACTTAGCTAGTCGTATTCAAAAAATTATGCAGATTGATGGAGAAGAAGGACCTAATGCAGAGAAAATCAATAGTCGAGAGGAGTACAATCAGTTAGCTCAATTACTTTCAGGAGACAATAAAGTTACAGGAAAAGAAAAAATCTTTGTTGAAGGATTAATGGCAGACTATGAAGAAGAATACATGGTAAGTAAAGGTGTAAAAGACAGAGTCCTTGATATTATTAAATTTGGAGACTCTAAAAAAGCTGATGACAAAGCTGAATTGAATCAATTAAAAGATTATAAAAAAACAGATGGACTTACAAAAGAAGAAAAAAACTGGATTAAAAGAATTATTAATGGACGCAACGTAAAGATAGATACTACAGAAGCAAATGAGGTAGTTGAAGCTCAAAAAGGCAATAACAACAATTCATCTGAGAAAATTTCCCCAAAAGAAGCTCCAAAAGCAGAGCCTAAAACTAATCAAGAAACTGAACCAGCTTCACAATCAAAAACTAAATCCTCTCAAAAAGTAGAGGTAAATAATGAATATGCACCAACTTATACCTTAAATAATAATAAACAAGTTAGAATTGGCGAAAATCAAATTAATATAAAAAATCATACTGGAACTATTAATATTTATACAGATAGCGATAAGGCTACAAATAAAAATACGTTACCTAAAGAAAGCTCTAAAGCGGGTTTAGATCAAGCATTACTAGATTCTTTAGCTAATCAAATCTTTGATGCAATAGATGGTGTTGGAACAAAAGAGCTACAATTAAACACTGCCTTAAAAAGTATTACTAAAGAAAATATTTTAGAATTATTGACAACATATAACGCTAAGCATTCTGATATGTTTGAAGCTATTCTTGGCGATTTAAGTGGTATTGATTATACTATGGCTGCAGATTTACTAAAGAATGCTTTAGTAGATAGAGCTCAAGGAACTGATGTTACAGATCAAATTAGTGAACAAAAAGGTATAATCAATCACGAATTAAAAAGTGGAGTCAGAAGTGATGAAACTATTGTTAAAGCTTTAAATGAAATGGCAAGACTTATAAGACAAGAAGAATCAAAATAGTAAATAACAAAAGACGGATAATTAAAATTTAATCATCCGTCTTTTGTTATAAATTTTGTAGTATAATAATCTTATGAAAAACATTATCTTTATCTTTGGAACACGTCCAGAAATTATCAAACTTGCTCCTGTAATCTTAGAGCTTCGCAAGTATCCTCAAGATTATAATGTTATTATCTGCAATACAGAGCAACAAAAAGAGCTTTCTAATCAAACTCTTGCATACTTTGGACTAAAAGCTGATATTAATCTTGATTGCATGAGAGATAATCAATCTTTAAGTTCTGTACAAGCAAGAATTTTAACCTCTTTAGACAAAGTTTTTCAAGAAAATGAAATTGATGCAACAATCGTACAAGGTGATACGATGACAGTGCTTTGTGGTGCATTAACGAGTTTTTATCATAAAAAACCGGTGTTTCACGTAGAAGCTGGACTTCGTTCGTATGATATTTATGAACCGTTTCCTGAAGAAGTTATGCGACAAATGACTTCAAGAGTTGCTGATTTACATTTCGCACCAACTGACGTAAACAAGCTTGCTCTTATGAAAGAAGGAATTTCTTTAGATAAAATATTTGTTGTTGGAAATACCGTTATTGATGCTTTATTTTGCTTGTCAAAAGATGTTGTCGAAGATTCAAAAAATTTCTTTAAGACTCAAAATATCCCTATTGACGATAAATTGGTTTTAATTACTGCTCATAGAAGAGAAAACCATGGAGAACGGATTGATAGAATTATTGATGCAATTTTATATTTAGCTGAAAAATATGAAGATCATACTTTTGTAATTCCTGTTCATCCAAACCCAAATGTATATAACAAAATACATGAACGTCTAGGAAATTTAAAAAATATTTACTTATTAAAACCTTTAGACTATCCTTACTTAGTTTATTTAATGAAAAATGCAAAACTTATTCTTACTGACTCAGGTGGGATTCAAGAAGAAGCTCCAACTTTTGCTTGTCCAACTTTAGTTATGAGATACGAAACTGAGCGCAAAGAAGGTATCGAAGCTGGGGTTTCGATGCTTGTTGGCGCAGATTATGAAAAAATAATTAGTGAAAGCGAAAAAATCCTTGCTTCATCTAAAGGTACAACACGTTTAAAGGCACAAAACCCTTACGGTAATGGTACAGCTTCTGTGGAAATAGAAAAAATTATTAGAGAGTTTTTTAATTTCACTTAAGACAAACTATTATCTTTAATAAAATTAAAGAGGTTATCTTGAGATTGTTTAATTTTTAACTCAAAACGATGATGTCTTAATTGGTTCGGTTTTGACAAAAAGCTTTTTAAGCTTTTATGTCTAAGAGGTATAGTATTAAATTTTTGAGACGACAAAATTTGATTATTACTAATCATACAAATCCTTTCGGGCTGTGTATTTAACTTCTCCTCCTTTGGGGTGGGTTTATTATTGTATCAAAAAACAGATAAAAAAAATACCCCTATTGGTGGATGAATATTATAATTTATATTGCGTAAAAAAAAGCCCTCAAAAGAGGGCTTGGAATTAAGAATAGCTGGAAGTATGAAAAAGATTTAATGATTATATTTAACCGAAAGCAAAGAATTTTAACCATTAGATAATTTGGTAATATTAAAATAACAACTGTGGGATAATTATTTAAACAGTTGATTAATATTTTTTAAAACTAAGGTATTGCAATTTTTTTTTCAGCATATTATATTAAGAAGGTAGCCGAAAACTTGGTTATATTTGAAAGTTAAATATGGGAGCGTAGCTCAGTTGGTTAGAGCGCATGCCTGTCACGCATGAGGTCGCGAGTTCGAGCCTCGTCGTTCCCGCCATATTTAAAATTAGCACCTTCGGGTGCTTTTTTAGTGCTTGTAGCAAGGGTTCCAGCGAGTTCGATAGTTGAATTTTGATGTTCATTCGCTTGAGATAATTATAGGGAAACAGGGCATTTGATTATATATTGTCTATGTATTTTATTGTCCGTTTTGGTTTGTACGGATAGTGTGAAAATTTTGGGCAAAGCTAGTATAGGGAAACAGGACATTTGATATAAGGGATTTTAATAAAAAGATAGACAAACAGGCAATTACAGCCTGTTTTTTAGTGTAGAGATTTGCGTCCGAATTCTTGCACATTTGTCCCTTTTCTTGCACAAAATTGCACTAAAAACCGTCACCCTGAACTTGATTCAGGGTCTATCAAGCACAGTTACTAAACTTCCCCCAGTGCAAAAAAATGCAACTTTGTGCAATTTTATTTTCTCTCACAAACTGATATGTGTCGAATTATCTCTGAGACTGCGATACAGGACTTGACTTTCTTTGAGACAAGAGTGATGAATGTGTCAGTAAGGATTTTTAATATGACTGAAACACTTGATACAATCAAATTCACACCGGAAAAGTCAAAGCAAATTGCACTAGCGAGACTTGATTTAATCCACAAATGGCTTGAATTTAGGCGAAAAGCAAACAACAAACTCCAAGCTGATTATGATTTTGTGAATTTGCACAACACATCAAACTCCCACCTATTCCAAATCATAGGCAAAATTTCTCGTGGCTCATTGCACAGATGGCACGCCATGCTTGGTGGAACTGACGATTATCAAAAGCTCCTTCCCCAATACAAATACGCTAGCATCAACGACTATCGTACTTGCCTTACAGACGAAGAAATCAAAATATTTATGGGCTTGCTTTTGCACCCAAACCGAATTTCTATCGGCAAAGCAACGGCGCTTACAAAATACAAACTGCGTGAGCAAGGGCAAAATTTTATCCCTGCAGATATCACGTTTCGCCGTTACGCAATGTGGTTTAAGAACAATAATTACGACAAATGGGTACTTGCTCGAGATGGAGAAAAAGCCTTGTCGGACAAAGTCGAGCCGTACGTAAAACGTGATGCAAGCTTGCTTGATGTTGGCGATATTTTGGTCGCAGACGGACATAAATTAGCGTTTCAGGTGATAAATCCATTTACAGGCAAGCCAAGTAGGGCAACGCTTGTAGGGTTCTTGGACTGGAAATCGACAGCACTTGTCGGCTACGAAATTATGCTTGAAGAAAATGTTCAATGCATCGCATCGGCTCTCAGGAACGCAATTATAAACCTTGATATGATTCCAAAAATCGTCTATCAGGACAACGGCAGAGCTTTCAGAGCCAAATATTTTACAGACGACAAAGGCTTCGGCGAATTAGGGTTTTATGGTCTATATGCAAAACTAGGTATTGAAACTGTTTTTGCTAAACCCTACAACGCCAGAGCAAAAGTGATTGAACGATTTTTCAAAGAGTTTCAAGAAGGCTTTGAAAAACTCTTGCCAAGCTATGTCGGCTCATCAATTGACAACAAGCCTGCATATCTTTTAAGGAACGAAAAGTTGCACAAGAATTGGCACTCCGATTATGTTCCGACAATTGACGAGGCGATAAAAATGATTGATATGTGGCTGAATTTCAAAAACTCTCAGCCCTGCACAAACGCACCAAATTTGACAGTTGCAGAGGTTTTAGAGGCTCGAAAAAGGCAAAATATCGACACAAATCAGCTTGATGATTTGATGCTTGCAACAGAGGTCAAAACCATTCAGCGAAACGGCATTCGCTTTTTGAACTGCGATTATTTTGATGAGCGACTTTATGGGTTCAAAAGCAAAGTGCTTATAAAATACAACCTTTTTGACCTGACGCATATCAAGGTCTACACCCTAAAAGGCGAGTTTTTATGCACGGCAGAACGTGTAACCGAAACGCATCCGATGGCAAAAATTTTAGGAACTGTCGAAGATATGGAAGATTTTAAGCAAAAAATTCAAAAACAAAAACGACTAAAAAGAAAGACGATAAATAGCCTCAAAGCCTATTTACCACAAGAAGAAATCAAGTTAATCGAGTATAAAATTGAACAGCCAGTCATTCAAACCGAGTTCAAAGAGCGTTCAAATATCGTTCAAGGAATGTTCAAAAACAATGCAGAAAAATACGAATACCTAATCAAACACAACCCTGACGATGCTTGGATTACAGAATTTAAAAATACAAAGGAGTATAAATTACTTTATGATTAAGACTTTTGTTAAAACGCAGAATGTGCGAAATTTTATCGGACTTATTGAAAATTTGCAAAACAAACCGAAAAACATTCCCAAAATGGCGCTAGTTTATGGCGAACCTGGGCTCGGCAAATCGCAAACGGCACTTTGGCTTGCTTGCAAATATGACGCAATTTATTTAAGGGCTGCGAATTTGATGTCCGTCCGTTGGCTTTTAGAGGATTTGGTCAAAGAAATGGACGAAATTCCAAGCTACTTGAGCTCAAATAATTTTAATATCATTGTTAAAAAGCTCAAAGCCAAGCCACAGTTGATTATTATTGACGAAATCGACTACTTGATGAACGATTTTAAGACGATTGAAACGCTTAGGGATATTCACGAC
Source organism: bacterium (assembly GCA_017482685.1). GTDB lineage: Bacteria > Cyanobacteriota > Vampirovibrionia > Gastranaerophilales > Gastranaerophilaceae > CAG-196. The sequence continues at coordinate 21,465 of JAFUMP010000002.1, forward strand.
AAAACAGAATGCCCGATTGTGTTTGTGGGGATGAGTTTGGTGCATAAAAAGCTTGAACGCTACAAACATTTATATGATAGGTTTTCTGAAATTGTGAAGTTTGAAACCTTTGGGGTGGCTGATTTAAAGCAGATTTTCGATAGCCTTTCAGAAATCCCATTTACAACCGAAAGCATTGAATACATTCACCCAAAATACAATCGCTTTAGACAAATTGTTCAGCTTATTAACCAACTTGAAACTTATGCAAAAGACAACGGCATAACCGAATATACGCTAGAAACGATTAGAGGTTTATTATGAACATAGAAAAATTAGCGAAACGATTGCGGGAATTTACACTCGACGAAATCGAAATGATAGCCGAAACCGACGTTGAAACGGAGCTTGAACAGCTTTTGAACAAGGGTAAAATAGCATTTGAACAAGGCCGCTACAAATACGTTGAAAAAGTAGAAACAATCGACTATGCGATATTTTCAGCCGAGGCTTTGAACGACGCGCCCTTGAATTTTGAAACAGCCGTCAAATTCTTTTTAGAAAAATATGCCAAAACTGCTTGCACTAAAAGAACTTACGAGACTTATGAATCGATTTTTAGAATAAATATTCTTCCGTTTTTTAGAGGCAAAATAGTTCAAGAAATTACAATGGACGACATTAAAGCCTTTTATGCAAGTTGCAAAACGAGGAATTTGGGACATCGACGGCTGAAAAATACTTTGACACAGCTCAACCAACTTTTGAAATATTGTAAGTCGCAAGGCTTGGTCTCAAAATGCTGTAGTTTTCAGGTTAAGAGGCTTAATGTGAAAAATGAATTTAGTATGAATAGAATAATTTTTGAGGATTAAAATGAGTAAAATGAAATATTATAAACAAGCTGAAGCGCTGTTTTTGCAAGACAATTTGTCAGTAGATGAAATTTGTAAAAACTTAAACGTTTCTCGCCGTACACTTTTTTATTGGAGAGAAAAGTACGAGTGGGATAAGAAAAAAGCTGCGAAGTTTGCGAAAAAAGAGGCTTTTTCAAAAGAGCTGCAAGGGTTTGTGGAAAAACTGATGGCAAAAATCACAACAGATATGCAAAACAAAAAGCCTGTGAATCAATCAGAGTTTTATACCCTGACAAACTTGCTAAAATACTTGCCAGACTTGGTAAAATTGGAACTCAAAGAACAAACCCAAAACACAAAACCCACCGGCCAACTCTCTGAGGATTTCATCAAACAAATAGAAAAAGAGTTCTTTGGGATGGAATAAAATTGATTATTAATTATTAATTATTAATCTTTTTTATGATATTTTATGAACAAGGGGGAATAAAATGCCATCAACAGCTTTTGTTCATAATGAGTACATAGATGATTCAAATCATTTAGCAATCTACGTTATCGATTTAAAAGAAATAAACGCAGATTTAAAAAACACCATAGATTCTCATATATTACGGGTTTGCGAGGGACGAAATCCTTATGGTACAACAATTAGTGAAGCAAAGTCAAAAATAAAAAGTTTTTTAGAAAACAAATTGGATGATAACCCACAACCCGAAACTTTAAATAAGACATATATGGGAGCAGTTGCTGAATTTTTTGTCCATATATTTTTAAATCACTTAGGATTTGAACAAGAATGTACTTTTAAAAATTTGGAAGAACGTTCTATAAAAAAGGGGTTTGATGGTTATTATTCAGATGATAATAAAACATGGATAATGGAAAGTAAGTCTGGCTTATCAACAAGTACGGATATCAGCCATGAAAGCAAATTAGCAGAAGCATATCGTCAATTAAATCATAAAATTACAACATGCAATAGTGAGGATAATAATCCTTGGGAAAATGCTTTTCATCATGCTAAAGTTGTTGATTCAAAAGAAAGCATATTAAAACAATTAAAAGAATTATCTAATAAATTTGTATCTCGAAAAATTAATAATAACATTGAAGATTTTAACCTTATACCTTGTTCTACAATTTTTTATTTTGAGAATTGGGAAGATGAAAGAGAACATATTATTATGAAAGCAAAAAATTTCGCAACAACGAAATTGTATTCAAATATGATAATTATATGTTTGAATAAAAAATGTATGAATTTACTTCTTGATTATCTAGAGGGATAAAATGGATAAAAATGTAAAAACCAGTTTAACAAAACTAGGAAATCAAAATGAATATTTTAATACAGTAATGAAAAAACTTGTATTAAATGAACATCTGACTTCTTTTGAAGCAAGTTATATTTTAGCTTGCGCAAGACTTTTTATAAGAGAATATGAAAAGGACACTCTTAAAAATTCTTACGTTGAACTTGCATATTACATAATATTAAAATATTCTTTGAACTCAAACGATTATAAACCATTATATGATTTTTCGGTAAATTTTGGATATTATCCTATATCAAATTTTATTTTAAATAATAATCTTATAGGAGAGTTATCTATAGAAGATTTAATAATTCAAAATAATATAAATGAATTTAAAAAAGCAAACATAATAGAAACTTTTGAACAAAACAAAATTCGAAAAGATATTTTTTCTGGTGATCAATTAAACCAAAGTTTTATAGCTCCAACATCATATGGAAAAAGCAGTATCATTATAGAGCATATAAAGAAACATAATTATAGTAAGATTGGGATAATAGTCCCGACTAAATCTTTATTAAATCAAACATATAAAAATGTAAGAAAAAACATTGCTGATTATAAATTTATTTTACATGATGATATGTATGATGGAGAAGAAAAATTTATTGGTATTCTTACGCAAGAAAGAGCTTTGAGACTTCTTGAAAACAATGAAGTCTTTTTTGATATTATCTACATAGATGAGGCTCATAACTTACTAAAAAAAGATAAAAGAAGTATTTTGCTGTCTCGGTTAATCAGAAAAAACAAACAAAAAAATCCGATTCAAAATGTTTTATACTTGAGTCCCTTGATTACAAATTCAGAAAATTTAAAAATTAATGAAAATGAAATAATCAAAGAATATAAAATAAAGCATAATTTAAAAGAACCAGAGTACTATTTATACGATAATGATAACTTTTCTTATAAAAACAATAGATTTTTAGGTAAATATTATTTGCAAGCTCATTATGATGATTTATACCATTATATTATAGAAAAATCTGTTAGTAAAAATTTTATATATCACAGGAGACCTATTAAAGTCGAAGAAATTGCTATAAATCTATCAAAAAATATTACTCCTATAATTAGCACTGAAATTGATAATATAAAATCTATTTTAAAAGAAAATGTGCACAAAGATTTTAAACTTATTGAAACCATAGACAAAGGAATTATATATTTACATGCCAAATTGCCTGAAAATATAAAAGATTTTTTAGAGGAAAAATTTAAAAAGTTTCAAGACTTAAAATATATAGTTGCAAATGGTGTTATTCTTGAGGGTGTTAATTTGCCAATTAAGTCTTTATTTATATTAAATACTCACTCTTTAAAAGAAAAAGAATTAACGAATTTAATTGGACGCGTAAATAGATTGAATGAAATTTTTGAAGCAGACGTAAATAATTTATCAATGCTTATTCCTCAAGTGCATTTTGTAAGTGATAAAGACTTTAATTCTAATGAAAATATGAAAAATAAAATAGATAAATTACGTAGCAATGTTTTTGAAGATTATGTAGAAAACCCTATTTTGTTTGCGTATGATATCGATAAAATTAAAATTAGTTATGACAAAGAAAAAGGCGAAACAAAAGCAAGCAAAAAAGAAGAATTACGAATAAAAAATGAGTTAATTAAAAATTTTGAAAGAATCGCCTTAAATGAAACAAATACACCAGAGGAAACCCTTTTATATTATTTAATAAAAAATGGAATAAATAATTTTTATAAAATAAATGATAACTTTATTCGTTTATTATTACAAAAAGTTGAAACATATAAGAATAATCCATTAAACTTAAATAAGAATTTCTTGGAAAAATTAAATGAAGTTTTTATACAAGATTTTATTGAATATATTGATGACAATGAAATTAAGCGTTTACAAAATATAGAAGCTCGAAGTTACTATAAAGCTTTTATTAAACATAATCATCTTTCTTTAAAAGAAAAAATAACTCACCAATATCACTATTTCAACCACATAGTAAAAACGCGAGAGAATGCCTTTCATTATATGGGAGAATCTTTTGGCGAAAAAAAATTACAAACGACTGACTATGAAGACCCTAGAAAAGTATATGTTAACTTAAAAGAAAAAACACCTAAAGAATTGGTTAATTTAGCAATTGTGAAAATAAAATTAGAAGAAGATTTTGTTAGCTTTAAATTGAATAATTATTTCAATTTGATGATTGATCTTGAGCTTATATCTCAAGGAGAATATGAACAAATTGTTTATGGTACAAATGATGAAAGAAAAATTAAATACATTAATATGGGCTTATCAATTAATATGATTAACAAATTAGAAAAAGATTCCCAGATAAATAATATTTCATTAGATGATTATAATAATTTAGTTGTAAATGAAGATTTTAGAGTTTATATGCATAATTTAGATGAATATTCTCGTTTTAAACTCTCAAAAGTTATTTTATAACATTCACATTCTTTCAATGTACCAAACTGAATTTCCAAAATTATTGAAGTTGTATCTTATCTGAAAATAAAAATTAAATTCAATAGAATTATCGTCTTTGTAGTTGTAGAAAGGTTTGTTTAATTCTGTTTTGCGAAAACTTTCAAAGGCAATTTGTATCTCTTTTGCAAACTTTTTTCTAAATTCAGAATATTCAATTTCTAAAGTTACTCGAGTTCTTTTATTTTTCAAAATCATCTTCAAATCCTCTTATATTATCAAGTTCAATGTTGTATCTTTTGCCTTGCCTATCAACACAAGTAGCGAAATCTACTTCCCTATCAGCAAATTTGTTTTTCCAAGTACAAATTAACAAACCAATTTCTTGCGTTTTTAAATTCAAAACCTTAGTTCCATAAAGCGTATAATCTTTTTCTGTCATATCTTGCTCCTTTCAAGCTATGACATTAATCACTCAACTAACGCAGAATTGGAACTCCCAACGCAAGATTTCGTATCATTCCGACACAATTGGGGTAGGGGTAAATATATTATAATTTTATATGCTATAATAAACTCAAAAGGAGTATTTGTATGAAAAAAGTTTCATTGATTTTTTCTTTGTTTATATTGATTAGCTTACCTGCATATTCTGGAGAATTTATGAATAAAGCATTAAATTCTTGGCTTGGATATTCTATTGATGACGTAATTGCAATATGGGGCTATCCTAAATCTGAAAAACAAATAGCAGGACGCAATCTAATATATTGGACAAATAATCAATACCAAGTATCTGGAAATCAATACTATGTTTCTGGTGGTGAAACTTTTTGTAATAAAATTTTTGAAGTAGACAAAAAAAATAAAATTATATCTTGGCAATATGAGGGGAATTCTTGTCCTAACTTCTATTTTACAGGTAAAGATTTAGTTAATCCTCAAAACGATGAATGGAAAATTAATAAACAAGTAAAAAAAGAAGCTAGAGCTGAAAGAAAAAGGCTAAAACAAGAAGCTAAACTAAACAAAAAACAATTATAATTCTTTTATTAAATTTTAGGGGTATTGCATATGAGTACTGATAACAAAATCCAACACTTACAATTCATTCAGAATGTCATTGCACGAATGTCAACGACATCGGCTGTTATTAAAGGTTTTGCCATTACAGTTACAATAGGTATATGCACTCAAATCACAACAGATATGATGGAAGATTGGGCAAAATTCACATTACTATTACCACTACTAGCACTAATGCTTCTTGATACATATTATCTATATTTAGAAAGAAATTATAGAATCCTTTATGATGAAATTAGAGAAGAAAAACTATCCGCAGATTTTTCAATGTCACTATCAAACATAACTAAAGAAAATTATTTTAGCTGTCTTAAATCAATTAGTATTTGGTTATTCTATGCTTTTGTATTTTTAATGCACATAATACTACTCAATGCGACTTCGTAAAGGAATGATTATGCCAAAAAGAAATGTTTTTTACAGTTTTCATTATGATAATGATGTTTTTAGAGTACAACAGATACGAAATATGGGAATTATATCTGGCAATGAACCAGTAAAGCCAAATGATTGGGAAGAAATTAAGCGCAATGGGAATCTATCTATACAAAAATGGATAGATAATGAAATTTCAAAAAGCTCTTGCGTAGTTGTACTCATTGGTACAAACACATATTTGAGGCCGTGGGTCAAATATGAGATACTACAAGCTTGGGCACAAGGTAAAGGTTTGTTAGGAGTTTATATACACAACCTTAAAGACCCTAGAACAGAATCCACTAGTCCTCAAGGATATAATCCTTTTTCACTAATTACAGTTCCTCATAGAGGCTTTCAAACCAATCTTTCACAGTTAGTTAGATGTTACAATCCACAACCAAACAATGCATATAATGATATATATTTCAATCTTGAGTCACTTGTCGAAGATGCAATTGCTTATAGATACAGATTATCAAGAGGACGACTTTAATCTCATATTTACCCCTAGGTTTAGATGTAAAAATGTTGTAACAATCCTTTTGTGGAAGATGCGAATTGCTATAATTAGTGCGTTAATACTTCCAAAATAAGGATTTGCCCCAATGTCAAAAACCACCCCAGAATATCATATCTTAAGCCTTTCAGGAGGAAAGGATTCGACTGCGCTAGCTCTACTAATTAAAGAAAAGTATCCTGAAATTCACGAGCAGATTGAATATGTTTTCTTTGATACCGAGTGTGAATTAGAAGAAACTTATGATTATTTAAATAAGTTAGAAGTTTTTCTTGAAAAACCTATAAAAAGAATAAAGCCTGAAAAGAGTTTTGATTACTTATATTCAATGTATAAATTTTTGCCATCAATACGTTTTCGTTGGTGCACAATTTATATGAAAACTGAAACTTTCAAGAAATATATGGATAGCAAAATCAAATCAGGTTGCAGTAAAATCCATCTTTATATCGGTATTAGAGCTGATGAGCCTGAGCGTATTGAAAATTATCAGAGCAAAAACCTTGAGAGCGAAGACGGGATTTTAAATACAAGATATCTTCTTGCAGAAGAAGGTTTCTTTGAAAAAGATGTCTATAATCTCCTAGAAACAACAGGTATAGGTTATCCTAAATATTACGATTGGCGTTCTCGCTCAGGATGTTATTTCTGTTTTTACCAACGAAAAATTGAATGGATTGAACTCCTAGAACGTCATCCAGATTTGTTTGAAAAAGCTCTTCGATATGAGAAAAACGCTGGCAAAAATTTTACTTGGTGTCAGGATATGTCTTTAGAAGAACTTAAACAGCCTGAAACGGTTGCAAAAATCAAAGCAAAACATCAAGAAAAGGCCTCCAAGCATAAAGAAGAGCGACAAACCTTATTTGATACGCTTGCTGTTAATGACGTTGATAAAACTTGTTTATTTTGCCATAAATAACTGAACTACAAGCATATTCATCAAAGTCATACAAGCCATTATGATTATTATCAACTCCATCAAAGCAAGAATTTAAAGAATCAAAAGATTCTGCTTTTGGTTCAGATTTTAACCATTTTTCAGGTATTGCGTTCCATAATCTTATAAATTCATTTTTGAATTTTAAAGCGACGTCTTTGTTTTCTATTACGATAGTATTTTCGTCATTTGCTTTTTCTGCAGCTTTAGTCCAGTTCATAGAAGCGATTACGACATATTTATCGTCTGCAACTAAAGACTTCATATGCATTTTTCCGCCCCAATTTTCTGTTTTAACTTCGATACCTTTTTCTCTTAGAAAATGATGTTTTGAGTATTTATTTGCTGATGAATTTGCATCAACAATAACTTTTACATCAACACCTCTAGCTTTAGCTTCAATTAAACTTTCAATCACGCCACTATGAGTTAAGTAAAAAATCGGAGCATAAATATAGTTTTCAGCTTTATTGATTAAAGGAATTATTGAGCCTGTAATAGCTTTATCTTGTGGTGAGAAGTAAACCGAAACAGTCGTGTTATTATTTAGTTTTATGTTAGTTTTTGACAAATTAGTCTTTTCTTTTGTAACGTGATATTTCCCATCAAAATACATTTGATTAAATTCATTTTCATAAATTTTAGCTACTTGAGGAGCTTTAATTGCAACACTTACATTTGAGTTATAGCTTAGACAATTATCAGTTACATTTGTTGAGCCAGTCCATAAATATTTGCTATCAACAACAAAAAATTTATTATGCATAATTGCTGAACGAATATCAAAACCCTCTGAGTTATCTTCTATATTTAGTGATTTTAGCTTTTTAAGTAACTCTTCACGCATCATTAAGTCAACTTCATAATCAGTATGAATATTTTTAATTTTAGATAATAAAATCGGAGTTTCGTGATACACGTTATAACCAAAAGCATCTCTATCAACTATACCGTATATTTTAACACCACGTTTTTCTGCATTAACTAAAGCCTCTAAAACTTCAGGTTCGCCAGAATAACCATAAATCGCAAATTTTATTGTATCTTTTGATTGATTAATCATATCAACTAATACAGCACAATTATCATTACAACAGCCGACTTTTGGTCTTTTAAAAGCTGTTGGATCTGTAAAGTAGATTCCTATTTCACCATCTTTAAGACTTGAAAACTGCGAAGTAATATTGCAGTTAGATTTTTCTTGTGGATAAAATTGCTTAAAAAAGTTTTTATCAATAACCTCAAGACCTTTTTTTTCTTGAGCTTTTTTATCGTTAAGATTTAGTATTGTTCCTGAATATTTATTCAAGTAAGCAAGATTGAATTTCTTGGCAATATCTGCATTATTTTTAAATTTTGCTTGGTTAAAATATTGCTTTAAATTCTTATCATCAGTAGTTGCATAACCTTCTTGTAAAACTACTTGCTCAAAATTTTTGCACTTACCCTTTTTGTAATAGGTCAGTGATGTTACATTTTTATCAGAATCATAAGCCAACCCAACTGACTTGTTTTGAAGCTCAGCCCGTGCAAACCAACGCCCTAAATATGCAATGCCCAATATTTGATTTTCTGATAAGCCAAACGATTTTGCTTGAAGCTTGCTTATATCTGATGGCTTTCCAGCAAAAGAATTTATACCTTTAATGTGTATAAGCTCATTACTATCAGTTTTGTGATTTCCATTAAAATCTACATAAAAAGAATTAGCATCTAAAACTTTTAAGATTTTATGATAACTCTCAGCTTGTGCTGAACACACCGTCATCATTGATATAGCTAATAATGCAGTAACGAACTGTTTCATAGGTTTTATTATAAACTAATTTCACAAAAAGTGATAGTAGGATTATGCTAAAATTAGGTTATGAACAAAAAACAGCTTATTAAAAGATGCCTGATTGATGCGGATGCGATTGAGACTTATCCTTTTGCGGATGATAAGTACAAAAACACGCCGATTTTGCGCCACGAGTCCAACAAAAAATGGTTTGGCGTAATTTTCGAACAGGACGGCAAACTTTTTATTAACCTTAAGGCTGAGCCAGAAACGATTTCGCTATTAAAAGAACAGTATCCTGAAAGCGTTTTCCCAGCTTGGCATATGAACAAAACGCATTGGTGCAAAGTCGATGTAAACAAGATTGCGCCTGATGTTTTAGATGCAATTATCCGAAAAAGTTTTGATATAACTGCCCCAAAACGCAAGAGAAAATAGGTCTTTTAAGAGGCTTGAAACCGACTTTTTTCAGCGATAAAATCGAAATATAGATTAAGGAGTTTTATATGAAAAAAGTTTTGATATTATCAGGTAGCCCTAGAAAAGGCGGAAATTCAGATACACTTTGCGACGAGTTTATGAAAGGCGCTATTGAAGCTGGAAACGAGGTTGAAAAAATATTCGTTGCAGGGAAGAATATCGGCTATTGCAAGGCTTGCTACGCTTGCAAAGATTCAGGAGTTTGCGTAATTAAAGACGATATGGCTGAAGTTTTGCAAAAAATGCTTGATGCTGATGTAATTGTGCTTTCAAGCCCTGTTTATTTCTATTCGATTTCTGCACAACTAAAGACTGTAATCGACCGAACTGTCGCTTGTTGGTTGGAGTTTAGGGATAAAGAATTTTATTATATTATGACTGCGGCAGAAGATGAAAAACGCACAATGGATTGCACTTTAGAGTGTTTTAGAGGACTAGCTGCGTGCCTTGAAGGCTCCAAAGAAAAGGGCGTAATCTACGCAAAAGGTGTTTACGAACGTGGCGAAATCAACGGCACAAAATTCATTCAACAAGCCTACGAAATGGGCAAAGGCGTGTAGAACGATATGATTTTAAAAACTTCAAACTGGATAACTTTGATCGTGGTTGCATTAGCAATCGCAGGTTGTGTGAGGTTTTGTAATTCAGAATTTATGCAAATTGACTCCTGCCTCGACCACGGCGGACGATGGGATTATGAAGCGAAAGTTTGTATTGATCCACCGCCAAGAGGCTAAAATTTAATTCTATTCAAAGCTTTGAAAATATAATATAATTTAAGCAATTATTGTAGGAAGTTTGAGAAAGAAGTATGAATTTTAATTTTAATAAAGAGCTTGCAGAAAATTATAAAGCTAATTCTCAAAAAATCAGAGTAATGAGTGAGGATTGGGTAGTTGAAAACGCTTATTGCGTCAAATGCGGTAATAAGCTCTCGCATTTTGAAAACAATAAACCTGTTGGCGATATGTATTGTTCTAAATGTAGAGAAGAGTTTGAAGTTAAAAGTAATAAAAATGAACTTGGTAAGAAAATTTTTGGAAGCGGCTATAATGCAATGATGGCAAAGATAGAACAAGGCACTATCCCTAATTTTTTCTATCTAAATTATTCTAAAGAAAACTTAGAAGTTAAAAATCTTTTAATTATTCCAAAACACTTTTTTACTAAAAGTATTGTTCAAGCTCGTCCACCACTTAAGCCAACGGCAAAACGTGCAGGGTGGATTGGATGTAATATCGATGTGTCTTCAATTCCTGAAAAAGGAAAAATTTATATTGTCAAAAATGGTATAGAATGTGACAAAAAAGAAGTGCTAAGAGCTTTTAACTCTATGATTTTCGTACAAAATTATAAAATTGAGCCAAGAGGTTGGATTTTAGATATTATCAAATGTATAGAAATGCTTGATAAAAAAGAATTCACTTTAGATGATATGTACGCTTTTGAAGCTGTATTAAAACTTAAACATCCTAATAACAATAATGTTAGGGCTAAAATTCGTCAGATGCTACAGATACTTAGAAACGACAACTATTTAGAATTTCACCAAAGAGGTATGTATCGAATTTTGGATTAGTTCAATCTTTCGACAAAGGCTTTTCTTACGTCTAAGTGAAGGTCTTCTAAATGGATTTCATCTTTTTTTAGAAGTTGTTCAATTGATTCATAATACTCTTCAAGCATTTCAATATCAGCTTGAATTTCGTCTTGTAGTTCGATTAATTTTTCTACGTCGTTTGGGGTTAGTTTCATATCTGGCTCCTGTGCTTGTCTTACACTAACATTAATCGCTTACGTCGCAGCACAAATCAACCCCAAAGACACAAAAGTTATCAATATATTAGTTTGAAATAAAAGATATCAAATTTTCTTGTTTAAATTGACGTATAATATGCCAAAAGTTATAATAAGTTTAATGAATTACAAATCAAATCTGACAGACTTTTTTGTAGGGAGGTAATAGTGTCTCAAACAATAGATTTAATTGAGCAGCATCTAAAAACACATTCCGAACGCTCAGCTGAAGACATCGCAGCTGTTTCAAAATTAAAAGCATTATTAGTATGTAATGGCAAAATAGCTACTAATTTTTCAGAAAACGATAAATGGCCAAATATAGATGGGACTTTTGAATATGTCCAAGATCCAAATATTTCAAGGTTTCCAAAACAAAACTTTTTTGTACAAATAAAAGGTACCGGTTCTTACAATGATTCAGATGGTATTATTAAATATACATTAAAAACATTATCTTTTCCGGCCTATATACACAAACACGTTACATATGACCCAGGAATACTTTTTGTTGTTTTAAATCCTACTTCACGTGACAATACACGCATTTTTTGGAAATACATGTCAACAGAATTTTTAAATTCCATAAATTATGAGCATAAAAGTATAACAATTACATTTTCTCAAGACGAGGAAATTAAAAATACAAACGAGAGTGTCAATATTTTTTGCGAAAAGTTAAATGATATAACTAATAAGCATACCTTTATTAATCAAATTGACGATATCAGTTATACACCAAATGAAATTGAAAATATTATAAAAAACTGCGACAAAGAAATCTGTAAAAGTATTGAAAAAGATGAGATTTTAAATAGTACAAGAGATGATATTTCTAGAAGAATTTTATCAAGACTTCAAGATTTATGTACAGCAACTTTAATTCTTAATGCAATGAAATATTCTCATGGAAAAGTTAATCTTCGTTTTGCTTGGGAATATTCTTTACTTAATATTGAAACAAAGTATTTAGGTTCTTTTTACAAAGCGTTGAAGTTTATAGGTAGAAGAATTCCAGAAGAGGGACAATCAGAACGTTTAATGCTAAAATACTATGATTTCTTATGGCAAATAAGAAATTTCTTAAAAGACCAGTTTAATTATAATATTTTACAGAATCTAGAAAATTTCCCCATAAATACAGATTTACAAGATGAAACATACTATAAGTTAATCTCAGAAAGACTTAAAGATATTAAAACTGCTTCTGATACATTTAGAGATTCTCGATACTATATTCAGAAAAAAACCCCCTTCTATATTGGTACTGAAAGATATTATGAAATAACCTTACAACTAGCAGGAGTATATGCAACAAAATATAACAGAATCACGGCATATACAAAAGATAATATTTCTACGAATTATTCAATACAAATTGACTATGTAGACAAAACTATAGATTTATGGGGAATTGATACAAAAATCAAAATAATTACTAATTGGCGCGTTTCAATAGACCCTCTGTGTTTAAATAAAATAGGGAAAATATTACACATGCCGACAAAGCTAAATTCAAGACATAGAGAATACCTAAATTTAATGGATTTTCTTACAAGATCTGGTATTAATTTATTAGAATTAATTGATTTAAAAGAAATACAATTTAAAGCTATTATTGATGAAATTTATTCAACAACAAAAACTGAAATTTACAAAGAAATATTATTAAAACTAAAAAATAATTACTCCAGTATTTCTAGAGTAAAAGGGCGTAATACAATTAGGTATTTATTAATAAATTTAAAAGAAGAAATTATAAAAGATGTATTACCGAATAAATTTACCCAAACATTTCTTAGTGATAAATTGCATATTTCTAGTAAATGTTTCCCTTTTGAAAAAAATCCCTACATATCAAATTTGGCGGGCAGAAAAACAAGTGATAATAATTTAAAACAAATACTAGATGTAGCTGGTATAGATAAAATGGATCTTGCATATCCTTATATATACATAAAGAAAAATATTAATGAAACGGGAGAAATATACTATAATCTCGATAAAATTTTAACAACAGAAAACATTGCACGCTATAATTTAAGTTTAGACGAATGGGAAAAAAGGCAAGGTTATGAAATTATTGCAGATAACGGCATTGTTTCTATTAATTCTTACGAAAAAAGTACGCTTTTTATATTAAAAAAGCTATTGGAACTATCTCATAAAACAAATAAAGGTCAAAAAGAAATAAATCAAAAATTTATAGAAGAAAATCCTATACGCTTAAATGATGATTTAAAAAAACAAGCAATAAAAAGTATCTTCATTGATTCTCAAATTTTATTAATATACGGTGCAGCAGGAACAGGAAAAACAACTTTAATTAATATTATCTCAAATTTATTAGGCAATCGTAAGAAATTATTCCTTACCAAAACGCATACAGCACTGCAAAATCTCAAACGCAGAATTGAAAATCCCGGTACTAGATCAAGCTTTATAAGTATAGATAGTTTTACGCAAAGAATATCTGTTGAAGAGTTTGATATTATATTTATTGACGAGTGCAGTACTATCGATAATAAAAAAATGCAGGAATTCCTTAAAAAAATCAATCCAAATGCATTTATTGTAATGGCTGGGGATATCTATCAAATTGAATCAATCGATTTTGGCAATTGGTTTTTTTATGCAAAAGACATTATTAAAAATTCAAATGCTAATATAGAATTACTAAACACATGGAGGACTGATGATGAATCGTTAATTGGCTTATGGGATGAAGTCAGGAACAGTGAAGAATTAATAACTGAAAAACTTGTTATAAATGGTCCATACTCAGAAGAAATAGGTGCAAATATTTTAGAGCGTTCCGATGAGGATGAAGTTATATTATGCCTAAATTATGATGGTAAGTTCGGTTTAAACAACATGAATAATTATTTCCAAAGCTCAAATACTAAAAGCGAAGCTATAACTTGGCAAGAATGGTCATATAAAGCTGGAGACCCTATTCTTTTCAATGATTGTGAAAGGTTTTCACTTTTATATAATAACTTGAAAGGACGAATTATTCATATACAGAAAGCAAAAACTCAAATCACATTTATTATTGATATTGAAACGATACTTACTGAAAACGACTGTGAAAAAGAAGAATTTGATTTTATTGATATAGTAGATGGAAAAACTAGAATTAAACTGACAATCTATGCATATGATAATAATGTAGCAGAAGAAGATTTTGAAATGATGAGACTTCGTTCTGTCATACCTTTTCAACTTGCCTATGCCATATCTATTCATAAAGCACAGGGCTTGGAATATGATTCTGTTAAAGTAATTATACCTCGCAGTAATTCTGAAAAAATAACTCATGGTATTTTTTATACAGCAATTACACGGGCCAAAAGAAAATTAAAAATATTCTGGAGTTCTGAAACAATGAAAGATGTAATTGAAAAATTTGGCACTAAAGATAGTAAAAAAAGGAGTTTAGAAATAGTTAAAACCAAACTTGCTAAAGAGCAATAATAATTTTGTACAAAACTATTTATTAAATTATGTTAAATAAAATATAATATAATTGTATCATGTCTAACAAACTTCATTACAAATCTACCATTGGTGTTTTAGAAATCAAACTCGAAAACGACTTTATTTTAGGACTTAAAGTCGTTGAAAGTTGTGACAACGTTTCTGAAGTAACAGGCTATTTTGCTCAAGTTGCAAAACAACTTGACGAATATTTTGCTGGGAAAAGAACTAAATTTGAGCTAAAAATTTCACCTAAGGGAACTGAATTTCAGAAAAAAGTTTGGGCTGAATTATTGAAAATCCCTTATAGTAAAACGAAATCTTATCAAGAAATCGCTGAAGCGATTGGAAAATCTAGCGCACAAAGAGCTGTTGGCTCAGCGTGCAATAAAAATCCAATTTTACTCATCATTCCTTGCCATAGAGTTGTTTCAAAAACCGGCAAACTAACAGGTTTTGCTTGTGGTGTTGATAGAAAAGAACAACTTTTGAAATTGGAAGCTAATCGATGCTTTCAGGATAATTTATGAAAAATGCATTAACTTGGTCTGCATCACGACGAAGATTTTTTACAATTGGTGCGAGGTTATAAAGTTCTTCATATTCCTTTTGTGACGAGCAAAAATAATCAATCACAACCGCTGTGTTGTAAATATTTTCAGCATATCGCTCTAACTTTTTAAAATCTTTTCTTTTGATAACAAATCTTTCTTCCATACACAACCTCCTTTTAGGTTGTAACATACATCAATTGGGAGTAGGTGGAAGTCAAGTAAATTTTAAAACATACCATACGTATTAAAGAACACTACTTTATGATTATCTTTAAAAGCTTCCTTAATATCTTTTGAAGGTTGATTGAAACATCCTACATAGATTTTTTCTAAATTAGTGTTATTATTTATTGCTTCAATAATATGCTTGTCGCTATTCATGAAAGATAATCCATGAGTAAGTAACGTTCCGCTTAATGTTTTAAACTCGTTGTAGCACTTGGTTAGATAAGGGGATTTGCTTATTCTTTCTACTTTTGCTTCTGGAGTACTTTCTAAAACAGTTAGAGGTTCAAAACCAGAATCCCATTTTTGCTTTATCTTATCAACCATCTTGTTGAATTCTTCAGCTTTTACTTTGATTGTTTCTTCATTATTTTCTATCAAATGAAATGCTCCATGTAAGTAAAAAATAGTCTGTTTGTTTCGTTCATTCCAAGTTTCACTTAAGAAACCATCTGTAACAGAAAGCTTCATTTCTTCTTTGTTCTGTTCAACTGATTGAAGTTTTGTTTCTAATGCCGATGTTGCTATAGTATCTAATTTATTGCTTTCTTCCCCTAATAATTCACTTTCTGTTTTCTTTGCTTCAAATGCTTTATAAACTTCAGGAATAACTTTTGTCCAACCGCCTAAAATTTTCCCTTCCGATTCTGCAATGCTCTTTTGTAATAATATTTCATCTTTACAAGATATACTTAGCTTATAGTCTTCATTCTCTTTCATATACTTTGCAAACATTTCATTTCTGACAGATTTTATACATTTATCATTAGTTGAATCCAGTTTTTTCTTCGTGTCAGTATATTCTTTTGTACCTTCTGGGATTGAGTTTAATTGTTCTTTGAGGTTTGAATAATCTACTATATCTTTATCGCCAAAGTTAATAAATCTCATGGTCATCCAATATAACAATGGGTCATAGTTTAGTGTAAAAACTTTGTTAAAACAGTTGAAAAAATCCTTATATTTAGCAAGCTTCTCGTCTGTAAAATCTTCGATATCATTTAAAGATTTTGGCATAAGATTATATAACGTATCAATAAATTCTTTATGCAACTGGCTTTTTATCCAACGATCAATTATAACTTTTGGAACAGTTAAACTTGGATTATCATCACTAACTTTTGCTTGTGTTTGTTCTATGCACTTTTCAATATCAACAATTTCTTTCAAATCTTGTAATGAAGGCATATGTTGCAAGATTTGATATTGATTAAATGCTTGATTACAATAACTCATTGAAAAACCATTTCCTAATAAAACACTACAATTAGTACCTAATTCTTTCTTTACATCTTCCCAAGTTAATAAATCTGTCATAGTAAATTCCTCCTAAACCTATTATTTAGGAAGAGTTGTTTTTATTCAAGTTCATGTAAATTTATTTAATATACTCTAGGTATTCGAGCAATTTTTTCTGCTCAAGATATTTCATGTAGTCTTCCATGTATTTATAGTCTGGTTCACCTTTTGAGTTTACTGGAAGCATTATTTTTTGGCGCAACATTCTTGATTCACAAAATTTATATCCATACATATATTTACTCTTTTGCTTAAGGATTACTGATTTCATAAAAAGTAGAACATACTTGTTATCAGTATAATTTTTAAGATGGAAACGTTTCACTGAATCTGTAAACAAACAAGAATATGGATGATAAAAGCTTATTGCAACACCATTTCCGTCATAATTAACTCCTAGAACATTTTTATCTAACGAAGAATTTGTATTATTTACATAATTTGTTATTCCATTTCCATTATCTGTTGCACCGATAAAAGGGGTTACACCCTCAACCATTTTTGATGTCGTTAATCGTTTCCCAGATTTTATTATAAATATATCAGAAATTTCAAAAGACTCCCATTTTTTTAGTAAATCCAACTTATAAACATTACTTCTTGATATTTTTTGTTTTGCATCTTTAAAGAGGTATTTTTTACCAGTAATAACTTTTTCAAATTCAAATGTTAAGTAATCTGTTATTGCTTGTTCAAAGTAATTTTCATCAGGAATTTCATCATTAAAATAATAAAAAGAGTGAAGCCATTCATCATCTGGTTTAATTGTAGATTTAACTATAAAATCAATTGGGGCATTAATTCTATCAAACCACACGTCAAGTAGATGTTGTTTCTTGTCTTTAGCATATTCTGTCTCTATCAATCCAACGTGCGGAGCGACTTTGAAACCATCGTTTTTGAAATTTATAAATTTACACTCTTTGTTAACGGGATGAGGTTTATGTGCAGTAAAAATTGCAATACAAGTATGCACACCTACTCCAAAAAATGTATTTTCACTTAAAGTTATAACGCCTTCTAAGGTATGATGTTTTAATATGCTTTCTTTATAGTTTTGTTCATCTTTTGTCTTACCAGTTAAAGAAGATTGAGGAATAATTACAATAGCTTTACCATCTTCTGCCAATGAATCTAGTAAGTGTTCAACAAAACTTATTTCATATAGTGATGGGTTAGCTTTTGAACCTTGACTATATGGTGGATTCATCATGCCGACAGTTGCACCTTTTAATTGTAATTCTGAATCTTTACATCTTAAGAAATCTTCATCTACAAGGTTACTTTTACCATCACCACGAATAATCATGTTTGATGTAGCAATAGTAAACATATAAGGTTGAAGTTCGATACCATGAAGTTGGTTTTTACGAATATTTTCCCTTTGGTTGTCATCCTTAGCTTTCTTCAACATATTATGCATTGCTGCAATAAGGAATCCAGCTGTACCACAACAAGGGTCAAGCACGACATCATCAGGTTTTAAATCTACCAAATCACAAAACAGTTGAGTTATATGTTTTGGAGTAAGAATAATACCTAACGTTTGTCCATCACCACCAGAATAACTCATAAATTCACCGTAAAATCTGCCTAAATAATCTTCTGCGGTTTTTGTGTATTTTATAGTTTTGTAGATATTATCATAAATTTGTTCTGCATAGTATTTAAGAGGTGTTTTACCTAATGTTTTGTTCTTTTCATTAAGGATTTTAGTATCTCTTATGACAGCAAATTGTGTTAATAGCTTATCTTTCTTGACCGTCGGTGATACTTTCGAGCGTTGAAGATTTTTATCAATAGCTGCATAAATCTTACTACCATCTGTATCTATGTCATCACCGTTTAATTGCTCAAGATTAAAAGAGCCTTTCTCAATTTCCCTAAGAGCAAGTAATATACCAGATACAACAAGAGGTTTTTGAGTATCTTGCAAGTTTCCATAATTGCGTAAATCTTCATGTAGATTCTTTGCAAACTTAAGAATTTCAGTAGTTTCTTTTTGTAAATCGGTATTTTCACCTAAAACTTCTCTAGTGTAGTATTCATCTATATTTTCTTCATTGAAGATATAGAAAGATTCAACATCAGGCATTACTTTGCAATATTCACGTTCATTTATAAAGAGAGGTGTTATTTTGTGATGTTTTTCATTGCCAGATACACCAAAGGCAATAATCTTTTTGTTGTGAGTATTATTTATAAGGTGCTTACCATAGAAATAAGCCCCATTGACTGCATAATCTGTTACAGACTTTGTTTCAGTACATATTAACTCTTTTTCGTTATACTTTACATGTTTTGATAAATCAGATTTATCTTCTATAACAAGTAAAAAATCTTTGACAGCACCAACATATTCTGGATAACCAACATTGCCAGTACCTTTTTTAGAAGCAGTTTTTAGTGCTTCATCAACTTCTTTAATTGAACATCCTTGTGGGTCAAGACAAATACCAGCTTCTTTAAGTAGGTCATAAACCCAAAGGTCAGTTTTAACTTCTCTCTTTGCCATACTACACCTCTGCTACAAGGATTATATAAAAATTTTTATATAATCAAATCCTCTAAACAGTTTAATAATACTACTTTTGAAGTTGATTCTTACAAATAAAAATCCCTATACACTGCATCAATATCTTCCTGTTCGATGCCGATGTAGCGGAGGGTGATTTGGGGTGAAGAATGATTAAAAATCTTCTGTAGCAGCACGACATCGTCGTATTTTTGGTAGCAATGGTATCCAAATGTTTTCCTCAATGTATGTGTGCCTATCCGTCTTGTTATTCCAACCGCCCGTGCGGCTTTATTTAAAATCTTATACGCTCTGCTCCGCTCCATTCGTCTTCCCTTTTGTGTATAAAACAACGGTTGATCCTCCGGCATTCCTTTAGTAAATTCTTCAATCTCCTTTTTCAACCTATCATTAATTGGAAATACTTTCCGTTTGCCAGTTTTCAGTTCTCTAATTTCAATATACTCTTTGCCCCTAACATCCCCGACATTAAGTGCAAGTATATCAGAAATTCTTAGTCCGCTATTTATCCCAAAGCTAAAGAGCAAAGCGTTCCTCGGCTTTTTTGCCAAGAATTCTTTCATTTTTCTAATATCGTCAAGGCTTTTTATTGGGTCAACAGCATTCATCTACAAACCTTTCGAGCAACATACATCACTCAAAAGCAGGAGAAAGTAAAGTGGGAAAGGGCAAACGAACAAAAACGCCTTTTAAATATCTTTTAAAAGGCGTTTAAATTCTGTTTAAAATACGTTTAAAAAGTGTTTAAATTATGCATTTAAATAATCAATTACTTCATCAACGTGGCCTTTGACTTTTACTTTGCGCCATTCTTTAATAATATTTAAGTTTTCGTCCAGCACAAAAGTTGAGCGTTCGATGCCCATATATTTTCTGCCATACATAGATTTTTCAGTCCAAACATTAAACGCTTCGGCAAGTTTGTGTTCTGGATCAGAAAGTAAAATGAAATTAAGACTTTGTTTTTCTTTAAATTTCAAGTGGCTTTTGATGCTATCCGGGCTAACGCCGATTACAGTTGCGAAACTTGTTAATCTATTTATGTTATCTCTAAAATCGCACGCTTCTTGTGTGCAGCCTGACGTATTATCTTTTGGGTAAAAGTACAAAATAACTTTTTGCCCTTTAAAATCATTTAAAGAATATTCTTTTTCTATGCCATCGACATCAATGCCTTGTAGTTTTATATTATTCATAATTTATCTCCAATTTTCTTAAATCATAGCATAAGTTTAATGATTTTTGATTCTACAGATGTTTAAATGGCGTTTAAAACTCGTTTAAAAGGGGATAAAAAGTTTTTAAATTAAGGCTCTTATTTTTGAGGTTAAAAGAAATTTTTATATCTAAAATCTTGTGCGTATTTTTCCATTATTTCTAAAACTGTTTGAGCAAATTCTGTTTTGCCTTCAAAGTTTTGAAGTTCCCATAGGCTAATAATATTATTACCATCAGCATCAGCTGCTTTAATATCGTCCAAATTATTCATAAATTCATCAGGAAATTTTGTTGCAGGAGTCGAGCTTTCAACAGTCATTCCATCATCACGAGTTTTATTCAAAGGCATTACAATATAAGGATTATTGTTATAGCCCATATTCATTGGGATACTTGAGACCATAGTTTAACCTTCCTCCGAGGTACATGATAAAGGGTTTGAAATTACTTTTGTATCGTAGAAATAAATGATTTTCTGTTGTTAATACAACTGAATTTTTTTGCTAAATATGTTAATATTTATACAGTTAACAACCAAAAGAGGTGTTTATGAGGGTAATTATTATTGGTGGCGGTGCAGCAGGTGCAAGTTGTGCAACAAGATTAAGAAGACTAAATGAAGACGCTGAAATAATCATTCTAGAGCGAACAGGCGAAGTCTCAATCGCCAATTGCGGTCTTCCGTATTACATTTCTGATGTTATTCCAAATAGAGATAGTATCCTTGTATCAACCCCTCAAAAGTTCAAATCTTGGTTTAATATTGATGTCCGCTTAGAAACAGAAGTCGTTGAAATAAACAAAGAAGAAAAATTTGTTCTTACAAGTTTTAATGAAAAATTAAGTTATGATTATTTAGTTTTAGCAAACGGTGCGAACCCTATTGTCCCTGATTTTGCGGGCTTAAATA
Organism: bacterium; assembly: GCA_017482685.1. Taxonomy (GTDB): domain Bacteria; phylum Cyanobacteriota; class Vampirovibrionia; order Gastranaerophilales; family Gastranaerophilaceae; genus CAG-196. The sequence goes on from JAFUMP010000002.1 coordinate 43,278, forward strand.
AAGACAAAACTTTTGTTGTAAGAACTTTAAGCGATGCTGATAGAATCAAAAACCATATTAAAAATAATCCCATTAAAAAAGTTGCGGTCATTGGTGGCGGTTTTATCGGGATTGAAATAGCTGAAAACCTTATAGAAATGGGGTTAGATACAACTTTAATTGAGCTAAATAACCAAATTCTAGCACCTGTTGATTTTGAAATCGCCAAAATTGCACAAGATGAAATGATTAAAAAAGGCGTAAAATTGATTTTATCTGATGGGGTTCAAAAGTTTAGCGAAAATCAGATTATTCTAAATTCAAATAACGCAATTAACTATGATTTATGCATTTTAGCAATTGGGGTTAAGCCTGAAACCGATTTAGCACGCAAAGCAGGATTAGAAACAAATCGAGGGATTATTGTTGATGAGTATTTAAAAACTTCAAATGAGTTTATTTATGCTGCGGGCGATAATATTGAAGCGAAAGATTTTGTAAGCGGACAAAACACTCTATTACCTCTTGCAGGGCCTGCTAATCGTCAAGGTCGAATTGTTGCGGATAATATTTGCGGATTTAATTCGACTTATAAAAATACCCAAGGCACAAGTGTCGTAAAGATTTTCGACTTAACTGTTGCAAGTAGCGGAAATAATGAAAAACAGTTAAAACAAAAAGAAATTCCTTACTGGAAAACTTACGTTTACGGTCGCTCTCATGCCGGATATTATCCTAATTCAGATATGATTTTGTACAAATTATTATTCTCGAATGACGGTAAAATTCTTGGTATTCAAGGAATTGGCGAAAGCGGTGTTGAAAAAAGAGTCGATGTAATTGCAACAATTGTGCGAAATAATGGCACTGTGCAAGATATGATTGACGCTGAATTGTGCTATGCTCCGCCATATTCTAGTGCAAAAGACTCTGTAAATATTTTAGGAATGAGTGCTGATAATATATTAAAAGGGCGTGTTAAGCCTGCTTATTTTGAAGATTTGAGAGATGCGTATGTTATTGATGTTCGACCTAATATGATTTATAAAATGGGTACAATTGAGGGTGCTATAAATATTCCTATCGCTGAAATTAGAGAAAGGCTTGATGAAATTCCTAGAGATAAAAAAGTGATTTTATCTTGTAATACAGGCTATACAAGCTATTGTGCATCAAGAATATTAGCTCAAAAAGGGTTCAATAATGTTTATTCTTTTATGGGCGGATATGAATTGTATAAGGAATTAGTAAATGAAAGTGCCAAATTAAATCTTGTCTAAGAATCGACATTTAAAATCAGTTACTGTATTTAAAATTATAGTTTCCATAGGTTATAAAAGCTTTCTAATTCTTTAGCTCGTTCTTCGATTATTCCGCTTTTAAGACCTACTGCAACATTTTGGTGCATTGTACCATCTTTTTTGAGCATAATTTCTGCGACTCTGAATTGAGCCTCTTTGTATTCTTCCCATTCTTCTTGGGATTTTTCAATTTTTTCAAAGTCTTCTTCTGGTAAAGTTGATTTTAATAAGTTCAAATATTTATCAATTTCTTTTTCCCAAGCTTTCATCCCTTCATACACACACTTATTCATCCCGACAGTTGAATAATCTTTATCAATACAATCACGAACTTTCTGTTCGATAGGATGTAGTTTTTCTGCGACTTCTTCTGTAGATACATTTTGTGCTTCATTTGTTTCAATAACAACTTCAGGTTGTTTATTAGAACAAGCACTGGCTAAAAATAGAATAGTAAGAACTATTAATAATAAGTTTTTCATAAAAATATTATAACAAAATTTACAAAAAGTAGGTTATAATAATTTTTGAGGTAAATATTATGTTTAAATTTATAAAAAATAAAATTAAATTTCATAAAATTGAAAAAAGACAATTTAGTCAGCACGTTATTTTTATGGCTCAAACTGCTGGCGAATATTTTCTATTCTCAGAAGAAGAACGTTGGAAACATTTACCTCCAAAAACAGAAAACTTTAAAGTTAATTTTGAGGTTACAGAAGATTCTAGAATCTTAAAAATAATTTTAGATATTGATAACAACAAGTATGTCTTAAATATAGATACAAAAACTGAAAGTGCAGTTTATTTTATCAATTTTCTTGAATCCATTTGGTGTTTTAAAAATTGGGATTCTCTTGTGTATGTATCTTCTACTGATAATACAAATGATTTTTTATGCTTAAGAAATGTTGAAGCAGATACTTTTACTCAAAGATTAGCAATAATGTTGGATGCTAATGGTGAAAAGAGAATTGTTGATATTTGTATTGATTCACAACTTTTTGCACAAGAATTTATTTATCCGTTATATGAGTGTGAACCATTTGCAAAATTTGTCAAAGAAGCTCAATTATTAGAAAAATATTCACCCCAAAAAGTAAAAATGCCATTACCATAAATAAAAATGGCAACATAACATTCTGGAAATGTTTTTTTAAGCAAGAGTGCGCATTATTAATTACAGCTTATCGTATTCTCTTTTTATTTCCTGAATATCCTGCCACATCAACCATTTCGGACTGCCTTTTTCCCGAGAATCGTTTCTTAAAAGATATGATGGATGGAAAATTGGCATTAATTTTGCTCCATAAACAATGTCACTTCCCTGAAACCATTTACCTCGTATTTTTGTTATTCCACCAGCATTTGGTAATATTGACTGAACTGCAACATTCCCACAAAGCAAAATTATTTTAGGTTTTATAATATCAATTTGGGCTTTTAAATATTCCCAGCAAGCTTCTTTTTCTTCTGGCAAGGGATTTCTATTCTCAGGCGGACGACATTTTAAAGTATTACAAATATAAACGTGTTCTTTACGAGTTAGACCTACCGATGCAAAAATTTTATCCAAAAGTTGCCCTGCTTTTCCTACAAAAGGTTTTCCTTGCTGATCTTCATAAAACCCAGGAGCTTCGCCAATTAGCATTAACTTCGGGTTAGCTAATCCATCATCAAAAACAATATTTGTTCTTGTTTTACACAAAGAACATTTTTGACAAGATAAGCATTTTTCTTTTATTTTTTCTAACTCTTTTTGCATAATTCAAAATTGTAACATCCATTATTTTTTGATGCAATATCAAGTATGAGATCTTTGTATTAACTGAATCACAAAGTTTCTAATATTTACAAGTTCTATTGCTAAACTTTCCGAGCGTAGAGGAAATCCAAGACGAGCCTCGTCGTTCCCGCCATTAAAAAAGAGTTCATATATTATGAACTCTTTTTATTATTTGATATTATAAATTACTCTATTTTAATTAAGGAGTTAATTTATCAATATATTTGTATGTAGAACTATTTCTTAAAATCATATCTTTATCTCGAACTCCACGAGACGCTCGACCACAAAAATCGTTTCGCCAGTAAAGCCAATTATCCATTTTACCATCTAAATTAGCATCAATATTTACATAAAGATCTATTCTTGGTTCGTTCCATCCTAGTGTTTTAGTAATGCCCCAACGTTCATCTTTTTCTTTTCCGTAAACATCTCTACGAAAAAAATCAGCCTTTCCGTCTAAATCATTATCTTCTAAATATTCTTCTACTGTTATGCCTTCATAATCATATTTACATGTTGAAGTTCTAGAGGTATCACTGTCATATTTAGGCATTTTTATTTTGCTACCATTATAGAAACCTTCAAGCATTGCTAATTCATTTTCATTAGTAATTATTCCATCTATATCTTTTTCTATAAAATCCATAATTGATACATATTTTTTTCGTTCAATAGTTCCATTATCAAGTTCTTTTTTTAATGTTGTTTGTAATTTTTGTAAATTCATTCCTATTGAAAAATTCATAAATCTTATTTCTCCTTTTTCTTAATGTAAACTCGTGTATATCTTTATAAAGTTTTTTAAGAAAAGAGAATTGCCTCGCCCCATCACATCACATAATATCATATCAAGCATTATAACTGAATTTCAGCACTAAAAAACTCACATTTACAAAATTTAATATTTATGTTTAGATTGACTTTGTGTACTGCATACAGTACAATATTAATATGAATAATTATGAAATTGAATATCTAATTTTACCAAATGGTAAGGCTCCAATTATCGAATGGCTAAATTCTTTAGACAGTATTACAAGAAAACGTATTAACCAAAGAATACTTAGAATTGAAGATGGCAACTTCGGAGATTACAAAAAGCTATCAGAAAATATCTCGGAATTACGTTTTTCTTTTGGCAAAGGTTATAGAATTTATTACACAGAAGAAAATAATAAAATCATTTTATTAATTAACGGTGGTGATAAATCAAAGCAATCAAAAGATATCGAAAAAGCACATGAACTTTTAGAACAATGGAGAATAAAAAATGACTAAATCAAAATCTTTTAACGAATATATTTTAAACGATTTAAAGACAGATGAAGATATTAAAGAATGGATTAATATCGGGTTTCAAGAGTTTTTACAAGATAATGACTTAAATGCATTTGTAAAAGCTTTAGAATATGCAGTAAGAGCAAAGGACTCTATTCTAGGAATATCTAAAAAGACAGGAATTTCTAGAAGTAATCTTTATGCTATTTTTAACGGAGAACAACAACCACAATTATCAACCGCTTTGAAGATTATCAAAGAGCTTGGATACACTGTTCAAGTTGCTTAAATTTATTATATCGGGCGAGATTGTTTGCAAAACTTTGAACCAAAAGTTCGAGCGATTTGTGAGCGGAGTGCGGAGAGATTTTGCAAAGAGTTGAAAACTCCGTAGCAAAACTCGTAGACACGTTCAACGCAAACAAGTCAAGACAATCTGTAAGCGTCAGCCACGCCATTTACATTAAAAAAGAGTCCATGATGAACTCTTTTTTAGTTATCAATCTAAAGCACCAAGCAATCTATAAAGAATCTCTATAAATTTCCTCAACCGCTTCTTTTGTTGCTTTTGTTGGTGCAATACTTAACAAGCCATCTAAAGAAGGAGTTGTAAATGCAAGATTTACAAGATTTTCAATATCAGCCTCAGTAAAACCTTCGTCTTTTAGCTTATTAGGAACTCCTACTGATTTTAGCCAATTATAAATTCCAGCTTCAGCTTCTTCTGCAGTTTCAACTTCTCCTGCTAATGGTTCTAATATATATTTAAGAGTTTCTTTTCTTGATTCAAAAATATTTTTTACAACAGCTGGAAGTAAGATTGCTAGACCAAGTCCATGCGAAAGTTCATGTTTAACAGCACTTAACGGGTGTTCTAAAGCATGGGTATAATGCAATAACCCATTATCAAAACAAACACCAGCCATCATAGCAGCATAAGCCAAGAAATATCTAGCTTCTAAGTCTTCTGCATTTTCGATTGCTTTTGGTAAATATTTTGCAACAAGAGTTGTTACTTCTCTTGCAAGAGTAACTGCATAAGGAGATGTAACTGTTGATGTCGCAGCTTCAACAACATGATTTACAGCATCTATTGAAACATATCTTGTTTGTTTTGGTGATAATTTAGTCATTAAAACTGGATCGTCAATCGCATAAGTAGGATAAATGCAATCATACGCTATAGCAGGTTTGTAATCTTTTTCAGGCAAAGTAACAACCGCAAATCGATTTGTTTCTGTGCCAGTTCCATGAGTTAAATTAATTGCAACGATAGGAACAGCTTCTGTTGGAGCGAATTTAAACTCATATAAATCATTCGCATTTTTATCAGGATATTTTAAAAGAATAGCAACTGATTTACCAGCATCAGTAGGAGATCCACCACCTATTGCAATAACAGCCTTAGCACCAAATTCTTTAGCTAATTGTGTTGCTTCGTTTACCGCTATTGAATCTGGATTTGGAGTAACTTTATCATAATTAATATATTCAATGTTGTTTTCTTTAAGAGCTTTTTCAACAACATCCCACGCACCAGTTGATTTATAAGCATTTTTACCACTCATAACAATTAATTTATCAAGACCTTTTGTTTTAAAATCTTTAGCAATGTCATTAATTTTATTAATTGCTCCACAGCCAAAATAAACACAAGTACGAGTTCTAATTTCACGTACCTCATGGATATTAATATCCTTTTCCCACATAATATTTCTCCTTTCCTATAAACACTACTTGTACATTATATCATATTTTTTGTTAAGTAATATTAAATTTATAAAAAAAGCTTGCAAAAATAGAAACAATGTGTATAATAGAGCTATAAGATATGTGAATGCTAGTGATAGCACGCATAAGAGAGTAATAGTGTATAGGAGATTTATCATGAACAAAGAAGAATTAGTAAAAGAGATTGCTAAAAAGACTAAATTATCTCAAAAAGTATCTTCTGATGTATTATCAGCTACATTAGAAATCATCCAAAAAACAGTTGCTAAAGGTAAAAAAGTTACTTTGGTTGGTTTTGGTACTTGGGAAGCTCGTAAAAGAGCAGCTAGAACTGGCAGAAACCCACAAACTGGTAAAGAATTAAAAATCGCTGCAAAAACAGTTCCTGCATTCTCTGCTGGTAAAAACTTCAAAGAATTAGTAAAATAATTACTTTTTTAAAAGTTTAAAAAGGAGGCGGATTTTCCTTCGGAAAATCCGCTTTATTATTTCCAAAAGAAAGAAGCGATTTCAATTTAAGATTCTTTTATTTTTACCGTTAAACTATGCGATAATGGTATTCCTCCTTTTACTTGAGGTTTATTTACAATATCACCATTAACATACATTACAGTTGAGCCTCCGCCGTCAAGATTCATAGCATTTACGCATCCAAATTCTTTCATTAAATAAGCTAGCTCCATAAGCGTTAGGCCAATAGAAGAGCCTTCACGTCCGTCAGCAGTTAACATAATCAAGTGATTATCTTTAGTGTAACCTATTGCAGTTCTTGGGTTCCTACCGCCAATAGCTGTAAGCTTTTGAGCTGTCATATCAACAAAAATCTCATTGTTTTTGATTAAATACGGGCCACCACTTATTACGTGCTTAACCTCATTCCATTCAGGGTTAATCTTTACATCAAGCTTGATTTTTTTTGCATTAGCAAATTTTTCAAGCGATTTTTGAGGACCAACAATAACATAACCGTTCTCAGGAATAACGCTATTGTATGGCGTAAACTTAACAATTCTATCATTTTCAACAACTAATTGCGCACCATACTTAGGAGAAGGCGGAGAAATTTCACCCCAATCTCTCGTATATACAATTGTGTGAGTCGATAGCATTCTGGGCTGATTAATGTTGTCAATTTTAAACCCTCCTATATTTGTATTTACTACTGCTTTTAATTTAACTCTTGCCATTGCATAACCTTCATCAAAAATACCCATTGCAACTCTGTCATAAATTGGTCCTGTATAAACCTTTTTATCAATCATTAACGTACCTAGAGGAACTCCTGTTTGTGGTTTAAAATAACCTCCATTAATTGCTACTATAGCATTGTTTTTTTGTGCAATATTAGCGATTTTTGATTTAGAAGCCAAATTTTCTGATGCGATTACAGGCTCTATTCTAATATTGTGATTAACACCTTTTGAAAGTTCGATAACATTAATTCGTACTGGTCGATTATTATAATAACGAATCATTCTGACATGTTTTATACCTTTTTCTACTTCTACAATTTTTCCACCGAAATATTTATTTTCTATATTTTTTTCAAAAACTCGTTCTCGTTCTTTCTGATTTTCGATTAATTCATTTAATGTTGGAGATATACCTGTATAAATTCCGACTCCTAAATCTTTTGCTGATAAAATATTATTTTGAAACAAGAGTATTACTACAAGAATAGCCATTCCCACTGCACTTGTTGCAGTGCTAATTATTTTTTTACGGGGTAATGTTATTGTATCCATTGGTCTGCACCTTGAATTAAGTAACCGTAGATACCTTTTTTATTTAAGAGTGGTGTGGGGTTATTAACACTCTAGGGTTAATGTAATAGTCTCCAGTATTTCTTACCTCGTTTTATGTACATTACGCTCTACTAATATTATAGCATACACTTATCATCGCCACAAGTTCGCATTAGTAATACTTTTGAGCTATTTTTAAAATGTTAATTATACACTTAATACAAAAAACAGGACAGTTTATCTACTATCCTGTTTTTTAAGTATAAACTAACTTATGCAGCTAACTTTTTTATTGAATCTGGCACATGCCAATTTGCTTCTTCAGCATGTTTAATTATTGCTTCTTTTAAATGACTAACTGTTGCTGGTTTTATTTCACCACTATTAATACCAGCGATTAATTCTTCTTGTGTTAAAACTTTTTCTAAAGAACCTTCATGAGTTGCCAAACTATTTAACTTGCTTGTAATTTTATTTAAATCTCTAAAAGAGGCATTGTGGCTTGAATCTGTTACATAATCAAATAATTGTTTAATTGCCTTGTTGTTTTCATCTAAAAGTTGCTCATTAACAAGCTTTTTATCAACATCCTTGAATTTACCAATCATAGCTTTAATCATTTGTTCTGTATTTGGTAATGGAACGTGAACATATTCATTAATTCTGTTCATAATAGCTTCGTCAAGTAGTTTTGTAAGTGATTCACCTTTTGCAGCCTTGTTTGTTGCAAAAATTATGTTTGTGTTTGGTAAATCCATTGCTTCAAAAATTCTCTTAAATACGTTTTGCATTTTTTCGTTTCTAGCTTCATCAGGTCCTGTTGATTTTCTTGCGAACGTATCAAATTCATCTATAAATAAAGTATGTTGCACATTAGGTTCAGTTTTTGCTTTTGAAATAAAGTTTTCAATATAGCCTTGAACATTTTTTTCTGCACCATCTTTATATATTGATCCAGTTTTGGTAGGATCTAATTCATAAAATTTTGAACCAGGAACTCTAATTTCCAATTCTTTTGCAATAGACCTTGTCCATTGTGTCTTACCACCACCCGGTAAACCATATAATAAAGCATTTACACCGGATGTCTCACCCCTAGCTGCTAATTCATAAGCTTTATTTAATCTTAAAATTACATCGTCAGTTTTTTCTCTTAATTCTTTGCCTAAAACCAATTCTGATAATTTAGGTGTCTTACTTAAATCAATAGGAATAGCTTGTTGAGCTTCAGCCATGGCTTTTTCAACACCACTTACGCCACCAGCACCTTTCATAGCTTTTAATTGCATTGCTACCATTGCAATAATTGCCAGACCAGATGCAATGCCAATACCCCAACTAAGATTTTGTTTTAATTTAGCTTTTTTTTGTTCTTCTTGCTGTTTTTCCAGCATTCTAGATAAAGGATCTTGTTGAGGTTGTTGTTGTAAAATTGCGGGACGAGTTTGATTACCACCACGTCTTACGAATTGATCCCCATCAGCTTTAAAATTTACTCTATATAAGTTATTTTGTTTCTGTTCAACTTGTGGTTGAGGTACATTTTTTACTACTACATTTCCTACATTTTGAATACTATTCATAATAACTCCTTACACAGAAATAACACTTCTAAAATAATAAAAACATTTTCTTCTCAAAAATTGCCCTTTTTGTAAAGAATTGTAAAAATTGTTTTAAAATCATTAAAGTTTTTCTAAAAAATGCCGATATAAATATTACTAAAGGAAAAATAAAGGACATAAAAAATGGGATTAGCCTGCTCACAAGCTAGATTATTAACATTGACTGCTCGAAAAGCTGATTGCGAATTGGGCATATCAATTGATTCTATGCATAAAATGGCGCTCACTCGTGAGATGTCACAACTTTCGCAGGAATATTATAGCCGTTTACAGTCAAAACAAATTTCTTATTACGCAAATGGTCAATACAACCAAATGAATTATAACTACCTAATGGGATATGGAAGTAATTATACTGCAATTTTAAATCAGGACAAATTAGCATTAAAAAGTGAAAATTCAATGATACTAACAGATTACAACGGCCAAGTTGTTATGTCTGACGATTATGCTAAAGCCATAACTTCAGTACTAGGTGCTGGCGCTATGGACAAAGACGGAAGAGGTGGAACTTTTTCTACAGATAACATTCCCGCTATTTTAGCAACTCTTTGCCCAGGTTTTGATGAAGATGCATTTAAAAATGTTATTAATAATACCAAATCAGCAAGTGCTTATGATGCACATCACGTTAACACACTTACAGGTGAAGATACACAAGACTCTATAACCGTTGACAATACAGATACTTTGGCAGAAAAAATTCAAGCTATTGTAGATTTTTACTATCCAATTTTTTCAGCTGCTGCGACTAATGGCTGGACTACTGAATACAACAAAGATATGGCTTTGAATGAAGACTACGTATCAGATGCCCTTGTAACTGGTTCTTTTCAACTCGCAACTGTAAATGAAGTTGGCGAATATGATGAAGGCGGAAGTTTAACATATTTCTTAACTAGGGGATATATTGCAGAAAACAATAGTTCAGATGCTAGAGAAGAAGTGACAGCTTGGTACAATGCAGAAAAAGAACGTATTAGCGAAAAAGAAAACATGATAGATTTACATTTAGATGATTTGTCAACTGAATTAGAAGCTATTAAAACAGAAATGCAATCAATACAGTCATTAATTGATGATGCAATTAGCTCAGTATTTGACTGGGGATCAGGCTAGAGGTACAGGGGTAAAGAGGTACAGGGGTAAATATAAAGTAATAAACCTCAAACCTATTAAAAAATTATTCTGCACATTATGTGCAAAACCTTTATTTTCCTTTTTCTTTTATTTAAAAAAGGTCAGTTCAAACTGACCTTTTCTTTTTATTGTACTACGTACGTAGATATTTGGTTCGCTAGTTGGTGCTAATTTTTATATTATTTCTATACTACAAGCCCGCTACTAGACTTTATTACTAAACATCTTTTCTTACAGTAGATTTGATGTGTAATTCTCTCAACTGTTGAAGAGAAGCTTCACCAGGAGCATCAGACATTAAACATTTAGCACTTGCGTTTTTAGGGAATGCAATAACATCACGGATTGAATCTGTTCTGCAAAGTAATGCAACTAATCTATCTAAACCAATTGCTAAACCAGCATGTGGAGGTGTACCGTATTGAAGAGCGTTAACCATAAATCCGAATTTTTCAACAGCTTCTTCTTCTGTTAAACCTAATGCTTTAAAGATTTTTTGTTGAACTTCAGAAGAGTGGATTCTTACAGAGCCACCACCCAATTCAGTACCGTTATAAACGATATCATAAGCAATTGATTTAATATTACCTAAATCACCACTATCTAATTTATCAACATCTTCTAAGTTTGGAGATGTGAATGGGTGGTGCATTGCCATATATCTGCCTTCTTCTTCAGAGTATTCAAACATAGGGAAGTCTACTACCCAAAGAAGGTTATGTTTGTTTTCGTCGATTAGATTTAATGATTTACCAAAATGCAATCTTAATCTACCCATAATATCGTAAACAGCTTTTGGTTTATCAGCTACAAAGAAAATAATATCACCTGCTTGAGCTTGTGCTCTTTCTTGAATAGCTTTTGCTTGGTCTTCTGTAACGAATTTAAGAACAGGAGATTTTGCAGTTCCATCTTCGTTGTAAATAATATTAGCCAAAGCTTTTGCACCAAATGATACAGCAAGTTTTGTAATATCATCAATATCTTTTCTAGAATAGCTTGCGCCACCTGGAATTCTGATACCACGAACAATACCGCCTGCTTGAAGAGTCTTCTTAACGATTTCGAATTCTGATTCTAAGATAATGTCACCAAGGTCAAACAATTCCAAGCCAAATCTTGTATCAGGTTTGTCTGAGCCATATCTATCCATAGCTTCTTGCCAAGGCATTTGGATAAATGGAGGTTTAATTTCAACACCTGCTGCTTTGAAAGCATCAACTAAAAGACCTTCAACAGTTTCAATTACGTCTTGTTGTTCTACAAAAGATAATTCCATGTCGATTTGAGTGAATTCAGGTTGTCTGTCAGCTCTTAAATCCTCATCACGGAAACATTTTGCAATTTGATAATATCTTTCAATACCACCAACCATTAATAATTGTTTAAAAATTTGTGGTGATTGAGGAAGCGCAAAGAATTTACCTTCTTGAACACGAGATGGAACTAAATAATCTCTAGCGCCTTCTGGAGTTGTTTTGATTAAAATTGGTGTTTCAACTTCTAAGAAGCCTTGTCCATTCAAGTAATTTCTAACAGCTTGGCAAATATTATGTCTTGTAGTTAAATTGTGAAGCATTTTTTCGTTTCTAATATCAAGGTAACGATATTTCAAACGAACGTCTTCAGAAACAGATTCATCACCTAAAACAAAAGGTAAAACTTTTGATTCAGAAAGAATTTCAACAGACTCAGGATACATTTCAACTTGTCCAGTTGGATATTTTTCGTTATATGTTTCTTCTGGACGACGAGTAACTTTACCTTTAGCTGTAATAACATATTCGCTTCTCACTCTTTCTAAAACTTTATGAACCTCAGGATTAACTTGAGGATTAGCTACAATTTGGAAAAATCCACTTCTGTCACGTAATTCTATAAACAAAATTCCGCCTAGGTCACGAACTGTTGAAACCCAGCCAGATAATACTACTTCTTGATTTTCAAGAGCTAAATTCATTTCGCCACAATTGTGTGTTTTTAATCTAGTTTTCAATTTCTTAATCTCCCTATAAATAGTTGCATTTGCTCTAAAATTTTACCAAAAACATAGATAAAATCAAAGTAAATTTTTATGATAAAATAATTTTACTAATATGAATATAAAATTTTGAACATAAATAATTTATTATCGTTTTAAAATTAGAAGATCTCAAAGGAGCTAAATGGCGTTAATCGAAGTTAAAAATGCGATAAAAACATATCAAATGGGTGATGAATTATTTTATGCAATGAATAATATTTCTTTTGAAATAGAACAAGGTGATTTTGTTGCAATTATGGGTGCTTCTGGTTCAGGCAAATCTACTTGTATGAATATGCTCGGCACTCTTGATAAACCTAACAGCGGTGAATATTATCTTGATGGGGTTAATGTACTATCACTAACTCAAGACGAGCTATCAGATATTAGAAACAATAAAATCGGCTTTGTGTTTCAAGGGTTTAATTTAATATCGAGAACTTCTGCTATTGATAATGTAATGATGCCTATGATTTATAAAGGAATACCAGAAGAAGAGAGATTTGAGCGAGCAAGACAAGCTCTTAAAATTGTAGGTCTTGAGAAGAAAGAAAACAATCTTCCTTCTCAAATGTCTGGTGGTCAACAACAACGTGTTGCAATTGCTCGAGCTATCGTAAACGATGCACCACTTATATTAGCAGACGAACCTACTGGAAATTTGGATACAAAAACCAGTATTGATGTTATGGAGTTTTTTGTGAATCTTAACGAAAAATTCGGCAAAACCATAGTGCTTGTAACTCACGAGCCTGATATTGCAGAATATACAAAACGAACTTTGCGTTTTAAAGACGGAAAAATTATCGAGGATATAAGAAAAAAATGATAGATTTTAAGTCAACTCTTAAAATAGCTTTAAACTCTCTAAAGGTAAATAAAATGCGCTCGGCACTGACTAGCTTGGGTATAATCATCGGTGTTGCAGCTGTAATCGTTATGCTTGCAATTGGTGAAGGTGCAAATAAACAAGTTCAAGCAAATATGGAATCAATGGGCTCAAATTTACTTACAATCCGTTCTGCAACAGCAAAAACTGGTGGTGTTTCAATGGGTATGGGAACAAAGCCTACTTTAAGCATTAAAGATGCAGAAGCTATAAAAAAAACAGCCCGTGGTATCGAAGCTGTAGCTCCACTTATGAGCTCTTCAAAACAAGTTATGTATGGAAACCAAAACTGGTCAACGACCGTATATGGGATTACCACCCCATATTTATATGTAAAAAACTATGAAATGGAGCTTGGGCGTCCAATAAATAAAGATGACGATAACAATGCTTCAAAAGTTTGTTTAATAGGTAAAACTGTTGAAAGAGAGCTTTTTGGAGATGTAAATCCGATTGATAAAACAATTAGGATAGGGAATGTTCCTTTTAGAATTATTGGAACTCTTAAAGGTAAAGGACAAATGGGGCCTATGGATCAAGATGATTTGATTTTCATACCTCTTTCTACTGCTCAAAGAAAAGTTTTTGGTACAGATTTCCCTGGTGCAGTTAGCCAAATAATCGTAAAAGCATCTTCAATTGAAGAAACAAATATCGCACAAACTGATATTAAAGATATTCTTCGCCGACGTCATAATCTTGGAAAAACTCAAGAAAACGATTTTGAAATTCGAAACAGCGCAGAATTTCAAGAAAAAATGAAATCAACAGTTCAGACTTTTGCAATATTACTTGCTTCAATAGCTTCTGTATCATTATTAGTTGGCGGTATTGGTATTATGAATATAATGCTTGTATCTGTAACAGAAAGAACAAAAGAAATCGGTATCCGTATGGCAATAGGCGCTAGAGCAATGGATATAAGAATGCAATTTTTGATAGAAGCACTTGTATTATCACTTTTAGGTGGACTAATCGGAGTACTTACTGGTATTGGAATTGCGCTATTTATTGGCATAGCTTTTAAAACTAATGTTGTTATATCTCTTGCTCCAATTCTTTTATCTTTCGGTTTTTCAGGACTTGTTGGAATCGGATTTGGTTATTATCCTGCCTATAAAGCATCTCTCCTTAATCCTATTGACGCATTAAGATATGAATAAGACGTATGTATAATTTAGAAAAATTTAAATTCAAGTAATAATTTTTCTATGTTAAAAAAATATTTAATTCCAGCAATATTAGTAATAATTTTTCTATTTTATCTTTTTTATATTCTTGGCACAACAAAAATAAAAATACATTTTAACGACCTGGAACCATTAAAAGGACACTTACCTGTTTATTATAACGGATTTAAAATAGGACACACTACTAGCATTTACCCAAGTAGTGATTACAAATCAACAATTGTTGACATAAGAATTTTATTAAAAAAATTAAAACTCCCAGCTAATACAACTGCTGTATTAAGACGAAAAGAAAAAAAAGATTATATTGAACTCGAATATCCAGATGCGCCATATCTTCAAAATTTACGAAATAATGACATGATAGAAGGACATTTA
>JAFUMP010000003.1 GCA_017482685.1 bacterium
AACTCACGTGCTTCTTGAAGCTTCTTCTCAGCTTCATATTTATCAGAATTTTTAAGCATTTGCTTTATTTCTTCCCAGATGTCTTCTTCGTCTGGTCGACGAAATCTATCGAGCCAAAATGCCATAAAGACCTCCTTTCAAATTTAATTTAACTGATACTTTTTGAATTTGGTTTTCTGCCATAATTTTTCCTTTCATTAATAAATAACGGCTTTGATAAGCCGTTATAACAAATTATATTTTTACCACCAACCAAGCTTTTTGCGCCTACGTTTTAATTCTTCAAGCCATTCGTTATGTAACAATGGCTTTTGAATAGACTGCTGGCTAGGGTTGAGATTGTTATAAGAAGGTTGTATAATGTTATTAGGACTCTTTCCCGACCCTGGGTGTTGGTCCCAGTCAGTTGGGAAAGAGTCTGTTATTTTATAAAAATATTTATCTCCTTTACTATTTTCAGCTTGTAGCGTGCAATTTATTGCACGAAATTATATAAAAATTATCGGAGGGCACATTTTATTTCGAAATGTACCCACCGATATTTTATTTATTTTTTACCACAATCCCATTCTTTTACGTCTTAAACGCTTTCGCCATTCTTCATCGCTTAAAGGTGGTTGAATAGGAGTTTCATTAATAACATTATCAGGAATTGTTTGTGTAGGTGGATTTACTTTTTTAGTTACATCCTGAATCATATTAGAGGTTTTATTAAGTATTTGATCAACTTTTTCTTCTTTAGTTTGTGGAAATCTTGGTGAATAGTAATTAGGATCTGTTATTTCAGCCACATCATATCCGCCAAAATTTTTAATATATTCTTCAATACTAACCCCGTTTCCATCTTTTGGAACATACTTACCATTACTTCTCAAATACTTACCAGCTTGTACATATCCTGTTAAATGAGCTGCAGCAAGTAATCCCGAAGGTGTTATATCAATATCATTAATTTTAGTACCTACGTAATTATGTGATTTTTCACTTTTCAAATATTGCCATTGCTTTTTTACATAATCTTTTATTGCATTTTCTTGTGCATGTGGATTATTTAAAAAATCTTCTTTACTGAAAACTCCATCCTTTCCTAGAAATTTGCCCCTCCATTCTTGATGATTACCAGCAGAACGTCCATTATAATACCCAACGTCTGTCAATGCACCTTCCCCCATTTGATATTTTCCTAAATAACCAAAAGGATTTACTGCAGAATAATTACCATTAGATTCCCTTTTTGCAAGTTCCTCTAACCATTCCTCTAATGTTTTATATTTTGTCATATTTTTCCTTTCTATTTAATCAGGAAAAATTATTTATAATATTGTCAATTTTTTAATTCTTCAATAATACACTCTAGAATCTTTGCAATTTTGGAATTTGGCGCGAAATTCCTCCAAATAAGCTTATCATTATCAAAAACAACCTCTTCAATTAATTGATCATTTTTATCAAATAATGCAATACTTTTATTTGTATATTTTTGTTGGGTAGCATTAATAAGAATAAATCTAATACAATACGCAATCTCTATATCATAATTTTTTTCTAAATTTATATAGATATCTGAATTAGAAACGACATTCATATCTTTTGAAAGATAACTATAAAAAATGTCAGCTTTAATATTAGAGTTAGTATTATATGATTTTAGATGTTGTTTGCTAATTTGAGTTTCGGCATCAATTATTATCCAATTACTCGCAAAAATCGGCAACGTTAAAAATATAAACAATATTAATAAAATAAATTTTTTCATAATTAAATTTTACTAAATTTTATACTACATGTAAACATTTAAAACCCAAAGGGGCTTTGCCCCTTTGGACTAAAATTTAATCACCAAAAGCTTTTTTAAGAATTGCATTAACATAATTGTTAATTTCACAATCTCTTTCAGCTTGTTCTTCTTCAGCTTGTAGCGTGCAATTTATTGCACGAAAAAACTTTATTTTTAGTATTAATTTTCTAAATACCAATTTATATTTCTTGTTGAATACATTACAATCGCAATTATTGCAAACATTCCAAAACTTCCAAGCAATAATGAAAAATCTTCTAAAAGCAATAATGTGTATAAAAATGCGTAAAGAATAATCATTAAACTAGTTATAAGTAAAGGAAATTTTTTAGACTTTCCTCGACCAATAACTGTATATGTATAGAAACTAATCAATGTTATAATTAGTATTGCTGAAATTATATAAGATAAATTAAATGCTAAAAATTCAGATAAAGATACTAATAATAGGTAAAATACTAACATTGCACCGCCCAATAAACAATACTGTAAAGGGTGAATTTTCTTGTTTTCATTGGAAGTTAGTTCAAATATAAAATAACTCAAAAAAGTTAGTGATAAAAACAAAAAAGCATATTTCAATGTTCTATCTGCCATTCTATAATTATCAACAGGTAAGAGCAAAGATACGCCCACTTTAGGATTATCTAAACTTAATGTTGCAATTTTAGGAGTTGCCCATTCCGCTTCAAAATTACCATTTTCGATTTTTCTATTCATAGGTAAAAAATCTCCTTCAAAACTTGGCGAAACCCAATTACCGGAAATTTTTACATTGTTTGTTTGACCACCTATATTTAAAAACAACTCATTTAACCCTCTGATACTATAAGAAATTTCAAAAGGAATAAAATCCGGAGCTGAATTTATTAATACTGCATGTTCCATGCCTGTAACTAAAACTTCTGGCTTATTAGCGATTTTAAAAGAAGGCTCTTTCAAGAACCCTCTTGAATCACTAACTCCAATTTCGAGAATCATTTTTTTACCAGTAAGATTGCCATAACTATTTTTAAAAGTCCCTTTTAACAAGACATTTGCAGTATAGACCGGAATTTTAAAAAATCCTTTTTTACGGATTTCTGTTTGTATTCGCACATCAGCATTATAATTATATAAAGTTAAGTATTTAATAGCCGATTCTTTAGCGCTATCGTCTTTAAATCTTAAACTAGGAGATTTAAAATATTGAGCATTTCCCCAAGAAATTGCAACTTTATTAACCGCTTCTTGTTTATAATTTTCTCTGTCCTCAATTATGCCGTGCATAAATCCAACAGGAATTAATAATACTAATAATAAAGTTACAATAACCCAAAATTTTTTCATTTTTGTTTCTTTATTAACAGAAATTTTATCTATTTCTTGTAAATCTTTTTCATCCATTTTAAAACCTCCATTATATAACCTTAGTCTAACATAGGTTTTAATATTTTGCAAGATTTTAATGTATTTTCTAAAATGGCGAGAAAGTTTGTCAAAATCCTATTCTATTTTAATCTTCAATATTTGAAATTGTCGGAAAAACAAATACAAAAAATTATAAGATATATTAAAAATAATATTATACTTTTTTTATAGTTAATTAGAATCCTTTTAAATTTTTTTTACTTTTTTTAAGCTTTCTAACCTCCCAATATAAGAATAATAAAATGAATGGTAAAAAACTACTCATTAAAATAATAAATATAAAAGTCAATTCTACAAAGTTTTCAAAAAAGTTGGAAGATAAAAAACAATTTATTAAAACTAACAAAATATATGGAAAATAAATCAGTAATAAGAATTTATATCTAAAATCCGATTTACTTTTCAAATTATAAAATAGTTTGCGTGTAAAAGAATTTTTATTTTTTATACACGCAAACTTATAGTAAAGTATCATACTTGGCAATTTTAGGATTAAAAAAAAATAATAAGAAAAAAGCCAGAAACAGAATTATAACATTAAAGCCTGTTAATTCATAGAAAACAAACAAAACAGCTCCTGCAATTAATGCAAATAATGAATCAGCAATAAAAAAGTTACAACATAAAAAACTTATCAAACTCTTATCAATAATATTTTTTTTCATTAGAACGATATTTTATCATAACAAATCATCTTCTTCAAGCTTGATTCTTACCGGAACAAAGATAAAGTAATTTTTTAAGTGTTGCAACTTTTGTAATGATGCAGCTGAATCATTTAACAAGGTTGTTTTTATATCTTGAGGGATATTTTTATCTTTTTTGTAATTATTATAATGATAATCATAATTATATTTATCATAACCAACTCCTTCAATATAACCATCTTTAGTTATTTTAGGATTTATTAAAGTCATGTGCCCAAAAGAATATTGTAAATTTTTATCATTTTTAAATTCAATTTCTAATTTATCACTTTTAAAACATTTATTTTTAGAATCAAAGTTTTTAGAGTCTAAGATCTGTTTTTTTAATTCTTTTGATGCATTAAGCTATTATCGTGCAATAAATTGCACGATAATATATAAAAATGCTATGGGCACATTTATAATTTACCCCCATTTTGCCCACCCTACAACTTAATACTAAAGCTTAATTTTCTAATAGTTCTTTTATTTCTTGAGCTTTAGCAAAATCGCCTTCTTTTTCATATAAAACAATAGCTTGAAGAAAATCTTTTATCATATTATTATAATCACCCAATTTGTAATAAGCTATTGCCCTATTTTCATAAACTTCAGCCGAAGAAGTTAAATGAATATGATTAATAGAATTCTTTTTTGCAATATTAATACATTTTGTATAATCTGCGAGAGCTTTTTTATAATCTTCTTTATAAAAAGCATATAAATTTCCTCTATAGTAATATGCAGACTTAATCGTATCTTTTGCATATTTAATTGCTAAAGTAAAATTTTTTAAAGCATTTTCTTTATCATTTTTAAAAAATAAAGCTAAGCCTTTATAATAGTATGCACTTGCTTCATTAGGATATTTTTTTATTATTCCATTTAGAATCTCTATTGCTTCATCTTCTTTAGATGTTACTACAAAGAGTGATGCCTTTCCCAAGTAAGGACTTTTATAATTTTTATCTAACGAAATAGATTTTTCATAATCTATTAATGCCAAATCATATTTTTTTAACATTTTATATAAATTAGCTCTATTATTGTATAAGTAAGGAATATTTGGGTATATTTCAATACATTTATTATATACAACTTCTAAATCTGTAAACTTTTTCTGTTTAAAGAGTGATATTGAAAGTTCTTCTAATTCATCAAGATTACAAGAATAATTCTCTGAAAGTTCTGTTTTAGATGAATAAAAATCTTGACTTGAATCATAAAAAACCGTTTTTTGGGCAAAGACAGATTCTGTTAAATGTAAAAATGAAACAAATAGTAAAATTATTACTAAATAAATCTTGCGCATATTAATTCCTCTACAATATTAGATTAATAAAAATAATAAACTTTGTCTATAGTTAAAAGTAGGTGGCTTAAGCCACCTACTTTTAATCAATTAACGTTGCATCTTTTTCATTAATTTATTTAACAATTTTTCTTTTTCTTCTTCGTCTTCAATTATTACATCCATCACTGTAAAGAAGTTTTCTAAAGCTCCTTTTTCTTGAAGACTATAGCCATGATTATTTGGAATATTTTTTAATGTATCGGCTCTTTTTTTAAAGTCATAATCATCTCCAATTTTTCCATGTTTACGTCCTTGTTCATCGATATATGCATCAATCAACTTTGCATGTTGAATTGAAGAATGTCTGTCGAACTTATCTTTATTTGTAATTGCCTCTATCATCGTTGCATCGAAATTCAAATTATCACCTTTAAATTTACCATCTTTAATATCTTGATAATTTTTATCAAATGCCCTTTTTAATTCACGAGATTTTCCAAATTTTTTTGAAACATCTGAATCTGTATTATAGTATACTCCCCTTTCATTAGGTTTTACACCATATCTCTTCAGAACTTCCTGCGTTTTAGAATCTAGAGAGCTCATATTATCCAAAATCTTAGCATTTTTATCAGTTCTCGCTTTTGAAAAATCTGTTCTCGCATCAGTATACATATTAGAAGATATTGGATAACTATTTTTTATTAATTCCGCATTTCTTAGATAGTTGTCCAAAAAATTTTCTTGCCAAGTTAAATTGTTTTTACCAGTTTTTTTAATATCACTTTGTTCTATTCCAGCAGCACCACCTGTTAGGACACCATCGGCATCTTTTTCTTCAACACCGTTAGCTTTATCCCACGCTTTATTGAAGGCTTCTAGCTCACGCGCTTCGCGTGCTTCACGTTCTTCATCTGTTTCATCCGGTAGAAGATCTTCGTATCTTAAATATGGCTCATCTTGAAGTTCAGAAGATGTTTCTTCAGGCTCTTCTTTCGAATTCCCTTCATCGGTTTCTTCTGATGTTTCAAGCTCTTCTGAAGTTGTATCTTCATCTTCGTCTGGCATTTCTTCATAATCAACAGGTTCTTCAGCTTCGTATTTTGGTTTCTGTTTCTTTTCTATAAAAGGACCTTCGATTTCATCTATAACAATATTGTGATTAGGATCCCTAAAATAATTTTTTCGCATTTCTTTTTCTTCTTCATCATAAACAGGAGCAAAGCTTCCATTTTTATAATCAGTAGATTTTCCTAAATCAGGAAACTCATTTTGTTTTTTCTTATTAGTAAATCCGTTTATAGAATTTTGTCCAAAACCTTCTAATGAATTTTGATTTGATGTACCCATTGGTGATATTGAACTGTTATTAGTTTTCAAAGTTTGCTCTGTTTGTGTATTTGGATTTTCAGGAAACGCTTTGTTCAAGATTGAATCTATCCAAGCTTGTTCTTGTTGTTTCTTCAGAGCAATTTCTTGCTCTGAAGGGGGATTTAATAACATCTGTTTTAATTCAGGAACGGTTTCGTTTAGCCTTAAAAACTATCTCGTTTTCAAGGCTAAACTCACACACCATCGGTCAAACTGGTAAAAAACTCAATAATTTGTCATTATTGGTTTTTCACCAGTTCTTCATTCCCAGATATCTTCTTCGTTTGGTCGACGAAATCTTTCACCGTAAAAAGCCATTATTTGACCTCGCTTTCTTTTATTACTTTTTCTAACTCATTAATTTGTGCAGGTTGTTCTGTTTCTGCTTTTCCCTTTTGCATATTTTGAGCAATCATTTGCATAATAGGCAAAGATAACGAAGATATTGGATTGTTATTCATAATAAACCTTTCTACATTCTCAACGCCCTTTTGTTCAAAGTACCAGATAAACACTTCTTCAAGATTAATATTCAACCCAGCAGCTTTAAACTTCTCAACAGCTTGTACCAACAAATCAGCTTGTTCTGATTTAAGCGTAGTATTTGAACGGTCTGAATAAGTGTATTTATAATCCGCTTGACGTACAGAATCATCGATTTCTATTGTTTCAGGCTGGTTTTCTTTATTTACAAAAACCGTTTCCACACCTGATTTAAAATCAGCGCAAAGCTTCGCAACTTTTTCAACATTCGGGATGATAAAATCTTGATTAATAATATCCACAAGCATTGAAAGACGAGTCATTTGACCTTGTGTTTTAGTATTAATTTCTGTTGCGGTTTTAGCTGCGCTTGTTTCTACTGCGCCAATCATATTAGGGAAAATTCCAGATACTTCTGCCATCAAATCGTTTAAGAAAGTTATATCATTCAAGAAAACTGTAGGATTAAAGTTCATTTGCTGGAACGCAGCCGTAGGAGTAAGATTATCACCATATTCAATGATTTTACCTGGATAAAGCTCGATTTCGTCCTCGTCAAAAAACCCTTCCGGCGCAAGAAGTGGTGGGTTTTCGTTTAAAGACTGAAGATTACAAGTTCTATTCAACAAATCTTCTTGAAGATGAGCAAGCGAAAGCACGCAATAAAGCGGACTTATTCCGCGTTTTGTATCAGGATCAGTAATAAACGCGCCATAAGAGAATGGGTTAATTAATCTTTCGTTTTTGCCGAATTCAACAAGATATTTACGAGCTACAATAACAGCGTGCCAGTTTTTCAAAACCGTTCCGTTAGGGAGTTTTAAATCCCCCCAATGCTCAAGCACTTCTATAGTTGAACCATTTACAATTTCCTCAGAATTAGTATTAATTCCTGAGCGGATTTTATTTGAGCTTTGCTTAGAAGCAAGTTCTAAAATTTCGTCTTTTTCATCATCACTAAGCGTATAATACTGGTTATTAATAATATCAGAAGCGGTTTTATAAGTTCTATAGATTTTAGGACAAGAATCCCAGTTATCGACTTGAGATGAATCAAAAACTATATCAGCAGGATTAACCGGGTAAATATAAGGATTGTCGTAGATTTTCTTGGTATCAGTCCAAAAGTTTTTGCCTTGTTTAATCGCATCTAAGATTTTTGGAAGTTTGGTAAAATCTTGAGAAAATAGGTTTTGAAAAAATTCAACTGGACGGCGATATTCTTCGTAGTTCTTTTTCCAAGCTGTAAACGAGATTAGCTCACCAAAAAGTAAAGCGTTATCAATAACTTTGTCGCAGGTCTTTTGGTAGCCCATTTTTTCAAAGATGTCCACAAGCATTGCTTTTTGCTTGTTTGACATATTGTTTGAGTCGTGATTTTCTCCTGAGACGTCGAACATAGAATTAACATTTGCATAAGTATTTCTCCATATAAAAGCTTTTAGGGTTTGATAGAACATGAAAGTTTTGCACATTTTAACTTTAGCTTTCCATTTCTTTGTTTTATCGGTTAATGATTTAAAATCGTTTTTAAAAAATATTTCGTTAGCTAGATTAGAAGCCATTTCAAGGTTTTTTGCTCGCTCGGAATTTAAGGAGCTAAAACTTGATGAAATATTTTTGACAAGAAGCCCTTCTTGTTCTTTAGTAAGTTCTACAGACGAATTGTCTTTTTCTATAATGTACTCAAATGACATAGTTAATTTTCCTTTCTGTTTTGTATTTTATTGAATAATTAGTACGTTTTTTAAATTTTTATTTTTAGTTTTCTATTGACTTTTAAGAAATAATTAATTACAATTTTTGCGACAGGACGACCTAAAAGGATGTTTGCAATGATAAAAAGTAAATTAGAAAAACTTTTAACCCTTTGGGAAAGTAACAATTTGATAACTAATCATCAAGTCAAAAATATAATGATTTTCATGAAAGAACGTCAAAAAAAGCTTTTTTTCAGCTTACTTAAATGGTTAACAATTATTGGAACATTTTGGTTGGTTTTTGGTGTAATATCAACTGTTATTAACTTATATGAAATAGATTTTTTTCATAAATTATTCGAAAAAATTAGTGTTTTTTTTGTAACTTTTTTCAGTTTTATAGCAAAATATTTGTTAGTGCCTATTTATAATAATATAATTAATCCTTGTTTAAATTTTATTGAAAATATTTTCAAAGAAAATACCAAATTTTTATATTGGGGAACGTTTTTCTTGTCCTGTTTTATTATACTTACTGTATTCCTAAAAAAAATAAAAAACGATAACGTCGAAAATTTAAATATTTCGGAGGAACAAAAGTATATATTAAAAACCTCTTGGGTAAAAGATATCATCGCCAGTTTTTTTCTATCTGGAGCATTTTGTTGCTATAACATGTTACTAATACCGACTGGAAAATATATTTCAAGCGATAAAATTATACCATTATGGAATATTTTAGGAGCCGTTATTTTTATTACTTCAGCATATAATTTTAAAAAAAATATTTATTTAATATTCGGGATCTATTTTGTCTCACTAAGCGTTGGAATGTTCAATGGTTATGGAAATGCTTGCTATTGGATTAGTGTAACCAGGCCTATTATTCAAATATTTATTGGTATAATTTTACTTTTAATTGGATATATTACTCAACTTACTCTAGAACTTAATAAGGAGGAACACAAAGAATCCTTTATTTTAGAAAAATTCGCTAGCACATATAACTGGACAGGACTGTTACTTTTATTTTTAGCGCTTTGGGTAAGTTCAATATGGGGATTCGATTTAGAACTAGAATATAAATATAATTATGAATTACAGCTTTGGTTTGCAAATATATTATTTATTGTTACATCTGTTGGAGCAATGTATATAGGTTCAAAAACTCAACAAAAAATTTATTTTAATTATGGACTAGTTTTTCTAATAATCGAAACTTATACTATCTTATGCGATAAGCTATGGGATACAATACCAACGGGTGTTGTTTCACTAATATTAGGTCTACTACTAATAGGAACCAGTAAGATTATACAAAAAATTTATTTAAAAAATATTAATAAAGAAAAGCAATCCTAACTTAGTGCTGGATTAAGGATTATATATTCTTATATAATAAACTAAAAGCAGAAGCTCAGTTTTGAGCTTCTGCAAGAATATAAAATAAATATATTAGATCAAATCTTCAAGCATCTGTTCAATTTCCCAAGGTGTCATATTATCAAAATGTCTTCCTTTATAGAGACTTTTTAATAAATTTTTCGTGGTTAAATTTCCCCAACTAAAATCATTGTTTTGTATTGATGCATTGTTTTCAACCAAAGGAGTATTTTTTAAAATTGTATTTTTTGATGCCGATAAAGGATTTTTTATTGTATCCATAAAACTAGTATTTGAATTTAAATTGTTTTTATAGGAATTAGTATCAAAGACGTTTTTAATATTTTGTCCAAAATTATCAAAATTAGTTTTTACTGAAGAAATACTATCTGAAAAATTTGCTTTTACTTTATTTAAATTTTCAGAAGTACTATGAATTACATTTTGAGCACCTTGCAAATTGGGATGTAATTTTTGTTTTTGAGCTACTAATTCATCCGGAGTTTTTAACATTCTTGTATTTAAAGGTTCTAAGGCTTCAACTTTATGCCTACTAAATAAATCATTAGGTACGTCTTTTTTTTGAGATATAGAATATGTTTCACCAAGATGATTATCTACATTTGCCATAGGAACAGTATCATTTTCATTTATATAATTTACAATTTTATCGGTTTTTAGCATATTCGGGTCTTTAAATAAATCTTTTGTACCATAAGCATTAAAGCTAACTCCATCAACATTCCGTATTCCGCTAACTATCTGTGATAAACTTCCACCTAATGAATGACCTGTTGTTACAATATTTGCATTTGGATTTTTTTCTTTTATTTTGTCATAAAGTTTAATAGCATCTGTTGCTTGTGCAGGCATACGAGATCGCGCCATAGCAATGTTACTTTTGCCATCACCTTTCAACATATTATCAGAACCTCTATATGAAATAACGATTTTGTTACCATCCGATAAAACATCTGCATAAAAGCCGGTTTTGGGATTATCAACACTTTCTAATACTGAATAATTTGGGGGTAGCTCATTTCCTTTGCGATATGAATATGATGCCAAAGCTTTTAAAATCTCATGAAATTCTAAATCATCTTTACTATAACGATTTGACATAATTAATTTTCCTTTCTGCGCGAATTGCTCGGTTTTATAATGATTTTTTATTCGTAACAGAAGAGTTTTCCTTCGACTCTTTTAAATCCGCATCTTAATAAACAAAGAGCGGAAGCTCGATTTTGAGCTTCCGCATAGATTGGCTTTTTGAACCATGTTGTAGAAAGTTGGAGGCATTCCAAATTGGCTTGATGATTTTTGGGAAGAGCGAAGGCATTTAAAAATAGTTTATCATTTTCCTTAAAATAATAGATGGCGCCTATAAAGACGCCATCGAGGAAAAATGAATAAAATAATGTATTTTTTATAATGAACTCGAAAGAATTAGAATCACAAATTTTTTCTTGACATTTTACATAAATTTCTTTAATCTGAGCTTTGTATTTCTCAAACTCAGAATCAGCAGGGATTAAAACTGTTATCATAAAGCTCCTTTTTATTAACAAAAAGATTGCCCTCAAAAGTATAGACAATCTTTTTGTTATTTGTAAAATTAATTAGTAAAATTAAACACCTAAATCTTTAACAATATTTTTTAATTCATCTAAATTTTCAATTTTAAATTTTTGAACAGGCGTACCTTTAAATGCCTCTTGGCTTAAAGCTTCTACATTAACACCATATTTGGCAGTAGTATATATATTGGCCATTTTCTTATCTTTTGGATATTTTGCTAGAGCTTCTTTAGCGTATGTATAAAGATTTTTCAATTCTTGTTTAACTATTCCCATAATTTTTCCTATATCATCTTTTGTATAAACATAAAAAGAATGAAAGTTTTCATCTAATGCTTTTGGAATTGCTAAACCTGTGTTTTGTTCTAACCAATTTACAGAATAGTTTACATTATTTCTTTCCATAGCTGCTCTAGCATTTAATAATGCAGTGTTTTCTAAAAAGCTCGCTGTTTTATGAGGTTTAGTTGTAAAAAATGCTAATATTGTTCCTAAACGTCCTGTAAATCTATCTCCAACAAGAGTATCCAGTTTATTTGCGAATATTTTACTACACTCTTTATAATTTTCAGGATTTTTAAAAGCTTTACGTGGGATTTGTACGATGCTCACAGCTTTAAAATTTGGAGTTTTTGCATTGTAATTAGGAGTTGATTGAATTTGCATGGGGTAATGTCCTTTCACTATTTTCACACTTCATATTGTTAATAAAACAGCTCAAGACAAAAATTGCTTTTTTGATTAAAATTGTAAAGAATTTGTTACAAATAATTTGAAACTTTCTTTGCTGTCAAAGAAAATTCCAAACAATATTTGCACAAGGTTTTTAACCAAAACTATAGTGCAACACAATGAGTACTGTGTTACACTATTTATTTTATAAAATCAGGATGATAGACTAAAGTCTACCCTGATTTTTACAACGCTAAAACCTGTTCTACGACGTACTTATTGTCAGGCGCTAAAGATTTAGCATAACTCGCAAACTCTCTTGCAGAATCTAAATACCCGCTTTTTCCTGTTTTCTTATACAAAGCTTCATAAGCGTAAGATGTGTACAAATAAACTGCGTAATTGCTTTTATTTAAACTTAAATACTCTTTAAAATAATCAATCGCTTTGTCAAACTCATTATTGACATAAGATTTATACCCAAATCTTAAATATAAATCCTCTGCTGTTTCAGGCTGATAAACAACATCAGCATTTTTCTTTTCAGCCCTTGTAATTGTTAAAGAATGTCTGTCAGAGGATTTTACACAATCCAAAACGGGCGAATTATAAATATTATATCGACCTTGTTTTACCCACTCTTCATCCATAAAATATTTTCTGTTTTCTTGAAAACTTTTCAAACGTTCTTGTGGTTTTGGATGCGTAGAATGACTATCATTAGCATTTCCTGTGGTGTTCAAAAATCCCAAAAGCTCTTTTCCTTTAGATAAATCATAACCTGCTTTTAAAGCAAGCTTTGCACCTTCTGCATCTGCTGCAAATTCCATTTTACGAGATTCACGGAATAATTTTTTCTTGCTATATAAATGATACCAATAATTATTTATTCTTTCTGCCCTTTCTAAGCTTGTATATAATTCGTCTTTTCTAGCAGAATGTCCTAAAAGAGAATGAGCGATCTCATGTCCAATCAACATTGCAAGCGCATCCTCATTATTAGTAAAAGTATCAAAAGCACCAGTATTTATTATTATACAGTTTGTGTCAGACATAAATGCGTTAAACGCTTTATCAGTATCA
Source organism: bacterium (assembly GCA_017482685.1). Lineage (GTDB taxonomy): Bacteria > Cyanobacteriota > Vampirovibrionia > Gastranaerophilales > Gastranaerophilaceae > CAG-196. The sequence goes on from JAFUMP010000003.1 coordinate 13,458, forward strand.
ATAACTATTCTCCAATTTATGAAATCTAACTTATTAGCACGGATTAATCTTTCAGTAACTCTATAAATTTTATAAAAATCTTCACCATAAGCTTGAGTGTTATAATTATCAACTTTTCTTGTGATCAAAAACTTATTAATCTTTGCATATTCAAGATTATCTTTCACTAATTTTGCCTTATATTGAGCATCGGAAATCTCTTTATAGCCACCAAGCTTAATCAACTTTGGATCTTTTATTTCAAAATTATTTACTATTGAAGTCTGTGGTGCATAATCCGCAAAATATGTTTTAGAAGAAGCATATTTTTGTGATTTTTGCATTTCTTTAATATGCAACTTTGCATAGTCCTTAGCTTCACAATTAGCACATGTAACAATTAATGCTAAAGTTAAAAATAATATCTTTTTCATATATCCTCCAAGATTTATAAAACAAGATTATCATTTTTAGCACAAAAATTCAACTAAATTTTTTCTTCAGCCAAGCCTTCTATAATATTAATTTGAGGAGATGTATCTTCAAATTCATTTTCATCTAAACCTAAAGCAAGCCTTTGACCTTTTTGAATTTTTACAATAGATGAAATCAAAAAATCTAAAGTTGCAATAGAATTTTTAGGCATTTCCAAAAATTCTATATCGGCACGAGTTAATTCTCTTGAGTATTCATCCAATATAAACCTAAGAATTTCAAGCGTTTTATCATAAAATTCTATATGCCTATTATTTACATTCTCTTTTTGAGTTTTCATATCTTTTTTTTTCATTTTTACCATTAATTCTTACCTCTAATAAAAAAAAGGGGGAGCGTAAGGAGTAAATAAGTATAACATTGGACATCAATATATCCTGAGAGAAAGGTGAAACAATAAAAAACGCTCCCCAAACAACAGATCGAGATGAGATTTATGAAACTTTTATTAATTCTTTATTTCCGTAAAAATCTTTTGCATATTGTCTAAAATATTCTTTACCATTAATTTTTACAGATTTATTAACTCCATATTTCCAGCCATAAGGCTTAGATTTAAACTTTTTATAATTACATTCGCGCATAGAATAACTTATTTGATTCATCACGCTAAGCATTAATTCATTGGCCTTAATCCCTGATTCACGCAATCTTTGCACTGCACCCGTAAAACTTATTTCAACAAGCTCTGCAACTGGCTTTTCGCAAATCGGACAAAACCCAATCGAGAGTTTTCGATTTACATATAAACTTGTTTCTTCAAGATAATAAATTTCATCTGCCTTAAATTGACAGCAGTGACGCATAATTAAAACCTCCGAATTTAACAGACACTACTAATAAGCCTGTTATAACAAGCTAAAATGATAGCATCCACCCTGATACTCTTTACGATTTCTCCTACGCTGTTTAGGGTAAACATTGTTTTGAAATCAAGTACAAATATATAATACAATATTTTCAAAATCGCCAGAAGAATTGTAACAAGTTTTTTACATCTTAACCCAAAATATAGAATTTACGGCGCTTTTTATTTAAAATATGCTTAAAAGAGAGGACTTAAAAATGAAAGCAATTGTATTTGATAATGAATTGAAACTTGATAATAACTATACAAAACCTATTTCACAAAAGGGAGAAGCACTTATACGTGTAAAACTAGCTGGAATCTGTAACACTGATTATGAAATTACAAAAGGTTACATGGGCTATGTTGGCGTACTTGGGCATGAATTTGTAGGTGTTGTAGAAGAAGTAAACGGCGACGACCAATCTTGGATAGGAAAACGTGTTGTTGCTGAAATAAGCTGGGGTTGTGATGATCCAAATTGTGAATGGTGCGCAAAGAAAAACTACAGACATTGTCCAAACCGTCATACAATTGGGATTTGGAAGAAAGATGGCTGTATGGCTGAATACATAACACTTCCTACAAATATTCTTTTTGAAGTACCAGAGAATGTAACTGATGAACAAGCTGTTTTTGTTGAACCTCTAGCTGCGGCTTGCGAAATCACCGAACAACTACATATTGAGCCAATGTCTAAAGTATTAGTTTTAGGTGATGGAAAACTAGGATTAACAACTGCACTTACTTTAAATGCAATGAATCTTGACGTAACTTTAGTAGGAAAACACCAAAACAAATTGGATATTGCTAAAGCCCAAGGCGTTAAAACAGAACTCTTAAATACATTTACACCTCGTAAATTTGATGTTGTTGTAGAAGCTACAGGTTCTGCATCTGGATTTGAAATGTCAATGTCACTTACAAAACCTCGTGGAGTTTTGGTTTTAAAAAGTACAGTCGCTACAGGAAAAGAACTTAACCTAGCTCCAATTGTTATTGACGAAATAACAGTCCTAGGTTCTCGTTGCGGACAATTCCCACCAGCTTTAAGGTTATTAGAACAAAACAAAATAGATTTCACGCCTTTTATTTCAAAAACATATACAATAGACGAAGCTCTTGAAGCGTTTGAAGCCAATAAACTAAAAGATACTCTAAAAGTTTTAATTAAAATCTAATAAAATATCCTCCATTTATATGTTATAAATCATGTCCGATTTTTTTAGAATAGAATCGGAGGGGATTATGCAAATTAACTCAAATGTTGAGAGCAACTTAGCAAAAGCTGTGAATAAAATTACAGCACCCAAAAAATCACGCTCTTATGAACTTTGTGTACGAGCTGATGCTCTTAGATTTGCAAAACTTTACCAAGAATCTGTAAAATGCTATCTTGAATCAATAATGATGGATCGAAGCCACGAAGAAGCTTATTGGGGCTTAGCTGCATCATACAAATATTTAACTAATTATGAAAAAGCAATAAAAACTTTAAAAAAACTTATTAAAATCAATGATAAAAATGACAAATACCACTTTGAATTAGGTGTTTGTTATTTATGCGACGGTGAGCCAGCGCAAGCAATCCCACATTTAGTACAAAGTATCGTTATTAACAGAGAAAACTTAGAAGCACAAATTCAATTAGCAATTGCACACGAACTTGTTGACGAAGCGGATTTATCTTTGATGATTTACAACAAGCTAATCGAAACAAACCCAGAATTCCTAAAAGCTTATTACAATAAAGCGGCAATGCTAATGGGGTTGGGCGATTTTGAAGAAGCATCAAAGACTTTTTTTAAATTAATTAAACGTAACCCTGATTATTATAAAGCTTATCTTGGAATAGCAATGAGCTTTGACAAACTTGAGCGTTATTCTGATGCAATTAGATATTACAAAAAATTCTTAGAACTTAAAAAGTTTTCAGAAGATGCGATTTTTGCTCGTCAAAGAATCAAAGATTTAAAAGCTATTTTACCAATAAAAACAAAACATTTAGAATTGATTCATTAATTTATTATAATTATTTAAATATTCTTGTGCAATCTTAGGCTTATTTAAACATTTATAAACATAAGCTAAATTATAATGAACCTCTGGAATATTACTATTTAATGTGACAGCTTTAATCAATTCAGCCTTTGCTTTCTTTATATCTGCAAGTTTAATATAAGCACACGCTAAATTATAATGCAAATAAGGATTTTGTTTGGTATACTTAAGCGCCTTTTTATAATTATCAATCGCCATATTATATCTTTCTTCTTCTAAATAAATATTCGCTAGATTATAATATGCTTTATAAAACTTTTCATCAGTATTTATAGATTTTTGATACATAAAGACAGCATTGGCTTTTTCACCTTTTTCTTCATAAAGATTGCCAAGCAAAAGCCAATCTTGTGCAGAGCGTTTTTTTTCATCTATTTGAAGCAATAAATCCATTGTTTTTTCAAAATTATTGTCACTATAAAAAGCTGTGGCCTGCTTAGATAAATCATTTGAAGCAAAACAAACAGTTATACTTAAAGAAAATAATAAAATTAATACTCCTCTTTTCATACTATAATTTTAATTTAAATCGCATTTTTTTTCAAATATTATGCTAAAATAAATTTATGGAAATTTATATAATAGAAGCTTCGAATGTAGAAAAAGTTAAAGCTGAAACTCTAAAAACTTTTGAAAAAAAACAGATCAGTAATGAACAAAAATGGAAAATTCATTGCTTATCATATTTATTAGTTGATCGATTTCTTGATGAAATTTATGGAATCAAAAGTAGAGAAATTGTATTTGAAAATGGAAAACCAATACTAATTGATGGCGGTAAACATTTTTCAATAAGTCATAGCGAAGATTTAATTGCAATTGCGTTTTCAGATACTAATTGCGGAATAGATATCGAAAAAATTAAACTTAGAGAATTCAAAAAAATTGCTGATAAAATGAAATTTAATGCCGAAACATTAGGAGAATTTTATCAAGAGTGGACAAAATATGAAGCTCTCTATAAACTCGGCAAAGACAAAACTTATGGTTCATTTGCAAATTTTGACTTGGATGACTATGCACTTACTGCCGTAAGTGAAGATCCTTGTGAAGAATATGAACTTTATTACCAATCTGAATCTGAATAAAATAAAAAGACCTCTTTCAAAAGAGGTCTTTTTATTATTATTTACTTTAATTACATTGAAACTCTGTCTGCAATTTCTTGCATTTTATGTTCTGCAAGTCTTGTATCACCTTTAACACGAGAGTAAGATAAATAACCGTTCATTCTATCAATTTTGGTTAAATTTCTACTACCGCATTTTGGACATACATCCATACTTAATTCTTGATGACCACAATCATCACAATATGCAAGTGATAAGTTAACACCTTCATAGAATCCCATATCCATTGCTCTTAAAATAAGAGTTTCAACAGCCTCTGTGTTATAATCAATCGGATATTTTACATATTGAATCTTACCACCATTTAATAAATCCCAAAAACGTTTTTCACAATCTTGTTTTTCAATAGGACTTATATCTTCACTAACATGACAGTGGAAGCTATTTGATACATAAGGTTTATCTGATACGTTATTTACAACGCCATATTTTTTACGGAATTGTTTAACTTGCAAACCACAAAGGTTTTCAGCAGGTGTTCCATAAAGAGCATATAAATAACCATCTTCATCTTTGAACTCTTTAACCTTCTTGTTAATATATTCCATTACCTCAATTGCAAACTCCCCATCTTCAACAAGAGATTTACCATTATGCAACTGTTGTAATTCATTTAATGCTGTAATACCAAAAGAAGCTGTAGCATACTTCATTAAAGGTTTGATTTTGTCATGAATACCTAAATGACCACCATAGAAACCACCTTCACAATAAGCAAGCGGATTCACTGAAGCTTTCATTTCTCCTAGATATTCATAAGTTCTTATATGAAGCTTTCTAATTAAGCCCATATAATAATCAAGCACTTCATAGAAATCTTTGCTTTCCTTTTTAGCTTTTGCATAAATCATTGGTAAGTGTAAGCTTATTGCACCAATATTGAAACGACCTACGAAAATTGGTTTATCATTTTCATCAGCAGCTTCCATTCCACCACGTTCAAACCAAGGTGATAAGAAAGCTCTACATCCCATAGGTGAAACTACTCTTCCATACTTTTTATACATTTCTGCAACGTAACCTTCACCAGATAATGATAACCAGTCAGGATACATAGTTTTCTTAGAACATTCAACACCAAGTTTGAACAAATCATAAGAAACTTTTCCTTCACCATGAATATTTTCATCAAATAGGAACACTATTTTAGGGAATAATACTGGTTTTTTGCATTCCTTTTTACCTTGCCCACCCATTCTTATTCTCAACATTGCAGCTGTAGCCATTTTTTCGTAAGGTTCAGTACCTAAACCAGTTGTTACTGTAATGAATGGATAATCCCCTCTTGAAGATGCTACAGTATTGAACTTGTATTCCCAACCTTGGAAACCTTGTTCAAAATCTTTCTCTACATCAGCTAAAGCAGCTTCTCTCGCTTTTTCAAACGACAGTCCTAAGCATAAATACTTATTATTTTGTCTTTCAAATGTTTTTTCTGCATAAGGCGCTAAAATCTTATCAACCTCTGGTACAGTAAATCCACCGTACTGTTGACTTGCAGCAGCCATTACAATATCACCAATTACATCAAAAGCTACATCAAGAGATTTTGGTTCGTTATACCACAAGTTACCCATTTCAAAACCATCTTTAAGAACTGATGCAACATCAAATAAACAACAATTCATTGTGTCACGTCTTGCAGACATGTCATGGATATAAATATAACCTTCTCTTATAGCTTGTAATTCATCTACAGTTAAAAAGAATTTTTTATACAATTCTTTATTCAACTCATTGAAAATCAAAGAACGCTTAGTTGACACTAATGTTGAATCAGCATTAGAGTTTTCTTTATCACCAATATACATAATTCTTTGAGATTCTTGGAATACTTTGTCTAGCATGTGTACGAAATCCTGTTTATAATTTCTATAATTTCTGTAACTAGCCGCAACAGAAGGGTATAAATGTTCTAGTGCGCTTTCTACCAAGTTATGCATTTCTGATATAGAAACTTCGTTCTTATCAAACTTTATAATATTATTATTTACGAAGTCACATATACTTTTCAAGTCCTCTTCAGTTAAATTAACTAAAGCTCTTGTTGCAGACTTCTTAACAGCGCTAACAATCTTAGCAGAATCAAATGGTTCTGATGTGCCATCCTTCTTAATTACACATACTGTTCTAATTTTTAGTGGAGTAATTTTTTGAGCCTCAGGTTGGATACCTATTTTAGATACCTGAGATACAAGTTCACTTGGAGCTGTTACACCTTTTCTCGCGTCTACAGCAGTTTTCGAAGTAAATTCTACAACTGTTCCTTCCTTATTTAAACTGTTTTGCATCGACTCTTAACCTCCTAATCTACGTTTCAAGGTTAGCTATTCTATTTCGTATTATAATTTATAACTATCCTTTAATAAGAGAATAACATTCTCTTCCCCAAAATTTATCCACTAAATTAATGATAAAACAAACCAAATTCCTTTTCAAGGATTTAACAAAACTCAACAATCCTGAAAACCCTCTAATATCAGTACTTTTACAAAATGCACAATTGTAAACTTTGTTAAAAATTTTTCATGTAAAATGTTGTTTTAGCTCTTGACAAAGAATGTAATTAAGAGCAGGTGTGCATTAGACACTTAATTAATAAAAACAATCATAAAAAAAGGCATGCCCGACTGAGCATGCCAAAATAAAAATTAATCATTTAAAAATCTTATAAAACTTTTAACACTTCATAAATATCCATTTTATTGGCTTTCCCTCTAATTTGAACATCTGAAATCTTTATCACGTCTACAATACTCTTAACTTCTTGATAAGTAGCAGGACTAATTAAAAGTTTTGTTTTATAAACCTTATTATATCCTTCAAGCCTACTTGCAAGATTAACTGTATCACCAATCACAGTATATTCCATACGATTAATAGAACCAATATTACCGACAAAAACCTCACCTGTAGCAATACCAATACCAATTTCTATTTTCGGTTTCCCTTCTTTAGCCCATTTTTTTTGCAATTCTTTTACTTTTTGTAACATTTCATAAGCTGATTTAACCGCATTTTTTGCATGACATTTATCTTGAATTGGTTCTCCAAACACGGCCATTACAGCATCACCAATGAATTTATTAATAATACCATTATATTTGGATATAATAGGTTCCATTTCAGTGAAGTATTCATTCAATATTTCAGAAACTTCTTGAGGAGTTAACTGTTCACTCATGCTAGTAAACCCACGAATATCAGAAAACAAGACTGTTACATTTGCTCTTTTTCCACCTAATCCCAAATTATCAATATCTTGAACAACCCGCTTCATAACGTCTTCTGAAACAAATTTACCCATCGCAGATTTAACTTTTTCTTTGCTACGATTCTCAAGTACAAATTTATGAGTATAGGCCAAAATCATAGTTAAAATAAACATTACAATTGGAGTAATTACATTAACAACAACCCCAAAATAAAAACATATAGCAGTAAAAATTAGATATAAAGAAGAAATTATTAGCGCACTTAATATTGATTTTTGGAGATTACAAATCCTTATACAAGCATAAACCGCAAACATGCCCAAAATAGTTAGAATAAAGTTTATCCAAGTTGGCATAATTTTCAAAAAATCATTATATAAAATATTTTCAATAGCTGTTGCTTGAATATCTACCCCTGGATGATTCACCGAAATTGAAGTATTTTTCACATCATTCAAACCCGTACCAGCAGGAACATTCGCACCAACAAGAACAATTTTATTTTTAAAAGTTTCAGGATTAATAATAGGCTTTTTACCAGCACGAATAGCATCATACGAATCCATAATATCAACCGCAGAATACTTAATATGAGAATATCCTGAATCATATAACTTATAAAATTTTATAGGAGTAATCGTTTGGAAATATGTTTTTGTCTGTTTTATCTCATAATTTTTGTCAACAAATTTTAAAGATTTATCAGTTAATTCTATTTTTGGATTACCATTCAACATTAAATAAGCTTTTAAAGCAAAAGAAGGATAATACGAGCCCTTATATCTAAAAATATATTCATGATTTCTATATATTTCATCAACCGCCCAAGCAGAAATATTACCATTAATAAACCCTGGTAATATTGAAACAGAACCTATATTTTTAACAACATTAAAATATGCTCTCGGAAAAGCCATCATGCTTTGATATAAATCAGGGGTTTTGGTCGATTTATCATTTACACTAAGCCCGAATTTGTTTTCAAAAGCCTTATCTATTTTTTCCCCATATTCCTTATCTTGCCATTCTGCAAATCTTGGCATAAATCCTACAATCAAATTGTCAAATTTACTTACTGTTTTAAAAAACTTTTGATCAGATGTCGTATTTTCTTTATCCAAAGTTGTAATTATTGAATCATATACAATAAGCTTAGTATCAACATATTTAAAGTACTCAAAAATTTTACAATAAGCTTCTCTTTTCCAAGGCCAACGATATTTCTCTGCGGTCTTAGCATCTATAACAACAAGAACAATATCATCAGTTCCATAAACTTTTTTATATTTATCAAAAGGTATTTTCTGAGACAAAAAGTGTTTTGTCATAAAATCATAAGCCTTTGGCTCAGCTAGATTATATGTTACAAAAGCGACAAAAACAAAAATAAATGTAATAATTATACTAAGAAGAATTTGTTTAAACTTATTCACTTATTCACCTATTAACTTATTAACTTCCGTCTTTATGATATAATGATTAAAGTAAAAAGGACACATACAAATGAGTGAAAATTACATAGATACAATAGCAACGGAAAAAATATATCCGATTATTAGATGCAAAAAGAAAGATGAAACTATAGAAATAGCTAAGGCTCTTGTTGATGGTGGAATTAAAGTTTTAGAAATAAATGTCGAAAACCCTTCAATATACGAAGCAATACAAGAAGTTTCTAAATTCACAACAGTCTGCGCTGGCGGAATTATCACATCTACTCAAGCAGATTACGCACTACAATGCGGTGCAAAACTATTTGCATCACCTCTTTTTCATATGAATTTAGTAAGAATTTCAAAGAATTTAAGAATCCCTTTTATTGCCGGCACAACAACCGCAAATGAAGCTTATAGCGCTTGGAAATCACGAATTCCTTTAATAAAAATATTTCCTGCAGATGCAATGGGGGGAGCTTCGTATATTGAAAACATATTAAGACAGATGCCGTTTTTAAACTTAATGCCTATGGGGAATATAAAACTTGCTGATGTTACGTCATACTTAAAAGCAGGAGCTGTTACAGTAGGGGTTGGCAGAGATTTCTACCAAGGATTTACACCTCGTGAAATAACAAATAGAACTAAAGAAATTTTAACCGAAGTTAAGGATTTTTCTGAATGGATCAAAAAATAGATATAGCAATTATTGGTGAGTGCTTGATTGAACTTTCTGCAAATGGTTCTTTAGCAGACACTTCAACATTAAATAAATTTTTTGGCGGAGACACAGTAACCACTGCGGTTGCACTTGCACGCTTGGGTGGAAATGTAACATATCTAACCAAAGTTGGTAATGATGGATTTAGTGAATTTATTTTGTCATCGCTACAAAAAGAAAACATTGATACTTCATTAATCAAAACCAATGATGAACAAAACGGCATGTATATTGTATCTCATACTTTAGAAAACAAGGAAGTTTTATATTACAAAAGAAAAACTGCTGCAACAAAATTATCTATTGAAGATTTTTCAGAAGATACAATAAAAAAACTAAAACTCATTTATTCAACAGGTGTTGTTCAATCACTATCTGCAAGCTCAAGAGAACTTGTTAGAGAATCTTTTAGAATCGCTAAAGAAAATGATGTTCTAACAGCTTATGATCCAAATTACACATCTTGTTTTATGAACTCAAGCGATACAAAAGAACTTTTTGAAGAAATTATTGAATACACTGATATTATTTTCTTGAGCCTTAAAAATGATGCTGTAAGACTCTATGAAGTAGAATCTGTGGACAAAATTATGAATTATATGTGGGATAAAGGAGTTAAAATTGTTGTTATAAAATCTCACATTGATAATGGTTACTATACTGGCTATAACGGCGATATAAGCTTTACTGATTTTTATAACACTCAAAAAGCTATTGATACAACAGCGTCAGGTGATGTATTTAACGGTGGATTTTTATACGCACTTACAAATGGTTATGCGCCATCTGAAGCAGCAAAATTTGCTTCCGTTGTATCTGGACTACAAACTCAAAACTATGGCGCAATTCAAGCAATTCCTTATAAAGAAACCGTAATGGAGAAAATTTAATGACAAAGTATGTCATTTCAGGCTATATTGGATTTGATAATTTTGGTGATGAAGCTATTGCAAAAGTATTAACTTCATACCTAAAATCAAAAAAAGCTAAAAAGATAACTGTTTTATCATCAAATCCACATAAAACCGCACGACTATATGATGTTTATTCCGCAAATTATTTAAAATTTTTCAAACCAATAATAGAATCTGATGTTTTAATTTCAGGTGGTGGAAGTCTTTTGCAAGACGTAACAAGCTTAAAAAGTTTAATATATTATCTTGCAGTAATTGTATTTGCATTAGTTTTCAAAAAAAAAGTTATAATTTTTGCTCAGGGATTTACACCATTTAGAACTAAAATCGGTAAATTCTTTACAAAATTTGTTCTTAAATACTGTGATAAAATCTATGTTCGTGACGCTAAATCTCAAGAAATACTTAAGAATTTAAACTTAGAATCCGAGCTAGTAAGTGACCCTGTTTTTGCAATGCCTGTTCAAAGAGAAAAGAACAAAAAAGGTGTAGGGGTTCAACTAAGAAGTTTTCATACATTAAACGATAAATTTTTAGAAACTTTAGCTGATGAAATTTCTCAGAATTTTTCTGGAGAAATAATAAAATTATTTTCACTTCAAGATTCACTAGATTTATCTGTTTTAGAAAATTTTGCTAAAAAACTCGAAAAAAGAAATCTAAAAAGTGAAGTCTATAAAAATTTAACTGTCGAAAAAGCCACTGAAGAGCTATCAAAATTAGAATATTTAATCAGCATGCGTTTTCATTCTTCTCTTGTAGCCGCAAAAGCTGGGGTGAAAATTTTAGGTATTAATTATGATATAAAAGTCCTAAACTTAGCTCAACACATAGGTTTTCCAATAATTGGACTTGAAGAAGATTCCTTCAAAAAAGAATTTAAAGATTTAATAAACTTAGATACTTCAAATTACAATATTCCAGAGTTTAAATTCCCTAACCTTTTAACAATATAATTTATTCATATCTATTGATTTTAGAGATAATTTATTCTCGTAATAGTTGAAAGGAGAATAAATTATGAAATTTGTCGAACCAATTAGGGATAAGAGAAAGATTAAACAAGTAAAATCTATTCTTAAAAAAACTGGATTTAGAAATTACCTAATGTTTTTACTTGGAATTAATAGTGGACTTAGAATTTCTGATATTTTAAAACTCAAAGTTAAAGATGTTAAAAATGTTGATTTTATCGAAATAAAAGAACAAAAAACTCAAAAATACAAAAGATTCCCAATAACAAACTGCTATAAACCTCTTTTAGATAAATACACAGAAGATATGTATCCAGAAGATTGGTTATTCAAGAGTAAAAAAGGAAACCACTCAATAACAAGAATCCAAGCATATCGCATTATAAGTAGAGCTTGTAGAAAAGCTGGAATTACTAATAAAATAGGAACACATACCCTTAGAAAAACTTTTGGATATCATTTTTATCAAGAGAAAAAAGACGTTGCATTACTACAGACAATTTTTAATCATTCTACACCTACCGTAACCCTTAGATATATTGGAATAAACCAAGATATGATTGATTCTAATCTCAAATCTTTTTCCCTTTAAATATAAATCTTATATTAAAATAAAAAATACCATCTTTTAAAAAGATGGTATTTTTTATTTAATCTAATTATAAAAACTATAAAATTCCCCAAGTTTTTCTTAATCTTGGAATAACATTTTTTCTTTGCAAATCTTCAATTGCAAAATCTAAATGCTCCTTAAGCTTAACAGTCGATTCGCCTTTTTTGAATGCAATACCATAAGGCTCTTTAGAATATCTTTTAGGCAATAACCTCACAGAAGAATCATCAATTGCAAAACGACTCAAAATTGTATCATCCGAAGTTATAGCATTAATTTTTCCAGATTTTAATGCCAAATATGCATCTTTATAACTTCTAAAACCTAACAAATTCGCATTTGGAACAAGATTTTTCATATTCTTTTCAGCAGTTGTACCAAAAACAACTCCAACATTTTGCCCAGCTAAATCACTCATTGCTGTAATTGAACTATTTGATTGAACTAAAACCGCTTGTCCTGCAACATCATAAGGAATCGAAAAACTTACAACTTGCTCTCGTGAAGGAGTAATTGTAACTGTTGAAATAACAATATCAACTTCTCCTGTAGAAGCCTTTAACAAACGATTTGAAGGAGTTACAGGTATAAATTCAAGTCTTTCTGGATCTTTTACAATATATTGAGCAATATATTTAGCTAAATCAACATCATAACCAGCAAATTTACCATCATTACCAATAAAACCAAACGGCTTTGATTCTGGATTTATCCCAACTTTTATTTTTCCTCTTGCTTGAATTTCTTCATACAAATCCGCAATCACAAACTCATTTGATTTTGGAGCAAGTAAAAAATGAATTCCGACTAAGGCTAAAAAAGCCAAAGTTAAAATAACACCAAGTTTTTTCATAATTTAACCTTTTTAAGCTTCTCTTTTTGGCATTCTACCACAAGATTTATCTTCATCACAGAAGCCTAAACGCTCACATTTAGGTACAAGATAAGGTTTTAACCAAGGCTCTTCTGCAATAAGAGCATCACACATAGCTTTTACCATGCATCTTATTTCATATTGAGCTCTTGTGCATAATCTTAAATTTGCAATATGAATCAACTCTCTTAAATTCAAACTTGCAACCATAGAAGTAGCTGTAGCATTAGGAAGAACTGCTCGCGCATCTTCAGCAGGTATTCCAGCTTCTGTAAGCTCACAATAAAACTTTGAAATTTCTCCCATAAAGTTTTCAAACTTAGCTTTTAATTCTTCATTTCTCACAATTGTTGGCGGAATTAAGTAATCAAATTGGCCTTTTTCCTTAACATATCTTTGAGATTTTTGAGAAAAAGACATATGTCTGTGTCTAACAAGCTGATGCGTACACGCTCTTGAAACATTTGATATAGCAAAAGATACTTGAATATGCTCAATTGTAGAATAATGACCTGATGAAACAACACGTTCAATAAGTTTAAGCATTTTTTCTTCATCATCAGTACTGTTATAAATTTCATACGGTGTATCTGCGCTATAGCAAGTTCTACACGCTGAATAAATTGTCTTAAGCATATTTTCCGGTTTTGAAATCAAATGAACAACCGGCTTATTATTATTTCCCATACTCTCTACTTCCCTTTTCCTTTTTTATTTTTATTTTACATAGACATTGTCGAAGCAGTTGCAGCTTCTTCATAAGGGTTTTCAACCCCAGCATCAACTGCTGCATTATAAGCAATATCAAACATTTTGTCAGAATTTTCTGCAATTTGAGGATTTTCTAAAAGAACTTTTAAATCATGATTTAACCCATCTGTACCTTTAAAAAGCATTGAACGTCCTAGTGCTTCTGCTTTATTATCAGAAAAATCTGTTATTTTATCAGCAACATCTTCTGATACAACGGCTTCAGGTACTTCAGCATTCTGTTTTTGAATACCTGTATAACCCAACTTATTAACACTAAAATTTGGACCACTTATTTCACTCATTCATATACCTCGCTTAACATTTATATAATTATAACAGATTTTAGGTTTAATCAACCATCTATTTATCCTAAAACGTATAATAAATTTTTTTTGCTAGTTTAGTCAAAAAAATTTACAATTTATAACATAATAAATTTTAAACATTTACCTGAACTTGATTTCTACCATTAGTTTTAGCATCATAAAGAGCTTTGTCTGCTCGCTCAAATAAAGCTTCTCCAGACTCTTTTGAATCAAATTCTGCCAATCCCATACTTATTGTAACTTTAATTTGTTTTTCATCTTCAGTATCTTGATTAATAGTTATAGAAGCTTCTTCCACAGCTTTTCTTAAACGCTCACCAACAATTTTAGCCTCATCAATATGAGTAAACGGCAATAATACAGCAAATTCCTCGCCACCATATCTCGCTGGAATGTCTGATTCACGTAACGCTTTTTTAATAATTCCAGCTACAGTTCTTAAAACTTCATCACCCGCAGCATGTCCATAAGTATCATTTACACTCTTAAAGAAATCGATATCAACCATCATTGCACAAAGTGGTTTTCCTTGTCGTTTTGTTATAGAAATTTCTTGTCCCAATCGTGTTTCAAATTGACGACGATTATTCAAATTAGTAAGAGCATCTAAAGTCGCATACTGCAAAATAGTTGAATAAGAATTTGCTCTATTAATAGTAGCAGCAGCTTGTCTAGTAAGTTGCTCTAAATAATCAATATCTCTTTTAGAAAGTTTTTCAATCATACTTTTTGCAACAATACATCCCGTAATTTCTTCTTCAGATAAAAGAGGAAAAGCTCCAATTTTATCCTCATAAGCCAACATTGAGGAATAATCTTTATCTAACTGCTTAAGAATTTCAAAAACTCTTTCATCATTACAAGCCTTTGGCCAAACAAGAGTAAACTCATTATCTTGTTTTAGAAAAACGTAAATCAAATGATCAGAAATAAATCTATCTAACATTTCTCCAATAAGTGGAACAATATAATTTATTTCATATTGAGTTTCAATGATTTTAGCAATATTTTTCATTGAATCATGGAACTCAACATTAATCTGAGATTGTTCATTTAATACAATATTTTGAAGTTTTAAGGAAATTTGCGCTCCAAAAATCTTCATGACAAATAATGCCGTCATATCGATTAAAGAATTTTCTTCAAACAAAAGCTCAATTACACCAAAAACCATTCCATTCTTAACTATTGGCATATAAAGAGATTCTATCTTAAAACTAATTTCACTAATTGTTTGCGGAAGCTTAAATGCTTTACCATTTATCACAAAATCATTTCCATGAATATCATTATAAGCATTATAAATAGATGTCCTTACTTCATCTTTAACAACATCATCAATAATACACCAATTTTGAGCATAATTTCTAATTGTTGAAGTATTAGGATCAAATACGAATATATTTAAATCTTTAATTTCAGCATAATTTTTTAAAACGCCTTTTAATTCATTTACTAAATCATAAGCATCAAGCTCTTTTACTAAAATATCAGCTGTTTTTGTTAAAAAAAGTAATTTTTTATTATCCATCTATTCATTTTCCTTGAAATAATCCATGCCAGCACAAGTTTGAAAATTTTCATACATTGCTTTATCAAACTCATCATCTGCAATAATTTGTCCATTTACATAAGTATATTTAATACTTCCTGTAGGTTCATCCGTAAGCTTTTGGGTGTAATATTCTTCACTCGTTATAAACCTTCTTGTCACTTCATTTAAAAGATTGAACACATAAGCTGTTTGAACTTCAGAAGAGTGCGGGCTTTCTGAAACAAGCATTGCAGCTTTTTCTAACTCTGAAATAGATTCCCGATTTTTATTTAATCTTCTTAAAAGTATCGCTAAATTATAATGTCCTTCAAAATTCATAGGCTCAATTTCAATAGCCCGACAATAGTCCATACCTGCATTTTTGTATTCTCCACGCAAATGATATGCCACGGCTCTATTATAATATATGTCATAATTTTTCTTAATGATTTTCAGAGCTTCAGTATAAGATTCAATAGCTTTACCTAAATATTCATATACTAAATACTGTTTATCTAATGGCAAATATAAAGCTTTTTGTCTAAATGCAACACCTTTATTAAAATGAGCATATCCACGATTTATTTTAGAACTTTTTACATTTGAATAAACGTAAGGAACCCAAATTTTAAATAAATTTATTTTACTTACTTCATCAAATTGTGTAATTGCTTCATCAAAAAACCCTAAGTCTTCAGAATATACAATCCCTAAATTCATTCTTGCCAAAACAAATTTTGGATTTGAAATTATAGCCTTTTCGTAAGCATCAACTGCTGAATAATAATCTTCATGTACTGCATAGATATTTCCCAAATTAAACCAAGCTTCATAATGTTCTGGATACAGTTCAAGCCCCTTTATGTAATATTCAAGGGTTTTTCCCATATTATCGGCCGAATATGCTTGATCTCCTTTATAAATATAATAAACACCTTGAACTCGATGATATAATTGTATAACCTTGTCACGATAATAGTAACCAACTGCAACAAGGGCTAACAAGAATAATAATGGAAAAAGCTTTCTCATGAGATACTTCATAATTAAAATTATATCATAATTTTGAATTATAGAGAACAACCTATTCTTTATTATATTTTAAAACTCCTTGAATTCTTTTTTAGTTTGAAGTTAAATAGTTTACATGAAAATAATTATTTTTGGTGCAAATGAACTTGGTGCAATGATTGCTTCGCAATTTTATACAACCAACGATATAACGGTGATTGACGAAGAAAAAAACAAACTAGATGCTTTCAACAAGCTTGATATTAGTTTTATTGATGGCAATGCTACAAACTTAGATATTTTAAAACAAGCAAATACAAAAGATGCAGACGTATTTATTGCTTGCACAGATTCTGATGAATTAAATATAGTAGCTTGCCTCACTGCAAAACGTCTTGGAGATATTACAACACACTGCTTTGTTAGAAAAGAAAGTTATAAGTCATCTTTAGGAATCACTAAAGACGCAGAATATAATTGTGATTTTTATGTTGATAATATAATTTGGCCAGAAGAACTTTTAACACAAGAAATTTTTAGAATAATAACTGTTGCAAAAGCTTTAGATGTAGAAAACTTTGCTGGCGGTCGTGCAAGATTATTAGAATATAAAATCGCTGAGAACTCACCTTTGGTAAACAAGCTAGTTAAACATTGTGAGTTTCCTAAAGATACCATAATTGTTGGCATAACTCGTAATGAAGAACTCTTCATACCAAATGGTGAAACAGTTTTACACCAAGACGACAAAGTTATTTTTATGGGACTTTCGCATTCATTAGATATTCTTGCTGGTAAATTTTTCCACGAAAAAGAATTTGTCAAAAATGTTGCTATAATAGGTGGAGGAAATGTTGGTTTAAAACTTGCCAAAAGCCTAGAAGATTTAAAACTAAACATAAAAATTATTGAACGAGATGAAGAGCGTTGCGAATTTTTAGCAGAGCAACTTGATACAACACTTGTAATTCATGGTGACGGAACAGATTTAGAGCTTCTTGCAGAAGAAGACATTTCAGAATCAGATGTTGTTGTAAGCGTTACTAACAATGATGAAAAAAACTTATTATGCTCACTATTAGTTAAACAAATGGGAGTAAATAGAGTTATTTCAAGAGTTTCAAAAATTACAAATGCCAATTTATTCGAAAAAGTTGGAGTTGACATAGCAATCTCATCTAAAAACGCTTCTTTAAACGAAATAAAAAGTAGCCTTTGCGGAACAAATATTGGTATCCTTGCAACAGTTGAACAAGGAAAAGGAGAAGTTTTAAGAATAATCCTTCCTGAAGATTTTGAAACAACAAAAGTTATGGATTTAAAACTTCCAACAAAAGCTATTATTGGCGTAATTCAACGTAGAAACAGAATTATTATACCTAACGGCACAACTCAAATTATAAATGGAGATAATTTAATAGTATTCACCACAAGCGAAAATGCTCCAATAATAAGAGAATATTTTAAGGCGGAATAATGAGACTTACTTACTTAGCTTATACTTTTTCATTAGCAATAATGTACTTTAGTTTTGTACTATTAGTCCCTATTTTAGTCGCATTCATAACAAATGAATCAAACGCAGTATTCCCTTTTTTAATATCTGGAATAACAGCATTTTTGCTTTCTATTACAATAAAAAAAATTATCCCAGGAGCTTCTCAAATAAAATCCATAAATGACATAAAAAAAAGCGAAGGCCTATGTGTTGTTACTTTTAGCTGGATTTTTGCAGGAATTCTGGCCTCAATTCCATATTTATTTTTTGGCTTAGATCCAATTAACGCTTTTTTTGAAGGAACTTCTGGGATAACTGCAACAGGTGCAACAATTTTCACAAATTTTAATTATCCCAAAACACTGTTTTTCTGGCGATCTTTTACACAATGGCTAGGTGGCATGGGGATTATCGTCTTATTCATAGCAATTTTGCCTCAATTTGCGATTGCCGGTAGACAATTGTTTTTTGCAGAAGCGCCGGGACCAACAGAAGACAAATTCACACCACGCATCAAAAATACTGCAGCCGCTTTGTGGAAAATTTATTTTGGAATGACAATTTTAGAGTTTATTTTATTAAAAATAAATGGGATGAGCGCTTTTGACTCAATTTGTCACTCTTTTTCTTCTGTTTCAGGTGGGGGCTTTTCTCCAAACTCAGAATCCTTAATAGGCTCTACTAATACCATTTTATGGATAATTTGCTTTTTTATGTTTTTTGCAGGAGCAAGCTACAACCTTCAATATAGAGCTTTAACAAAATTAAATCCTTTTCTACTATTCAAAAATGAAGAATTTAGAACATATTTTTTTATTACATTTGGATTAGCAATTTTACTTGCAGGCTCATTATTTATTAACTCGCATTTTAATATAATAGAATGTCTAACTCATTCTTTTTTCCAAATTTCATCCGTAATATCATCATCTGGATTTTGTAGCGCAGACTTTGCAAACTGGGATTACACATCCAAAGCTATACTTTTAATCGCAATGCTTGCAGGAAGTTGTGCTAGCTCAGCTGGTGGTGGAATTAAAATTGTAAGATGGTTATTAATATTCAAAATAATGAAATCCGAATTAGCTAAAATTCTACACCCAAAAGCTGTCTATAATATAAAAGTTGGAAAATATTCTGTATCAAAAGATGTTTTATACCAAACATTAATGTTTGTGTTTTTCTATTTAACAATTCTTTTTGTTTCAGGATTTATAATAGCAATTTTAGAAAAAAATACAGCAATTGGGATTTCAAGCTCAGTAAGCGCATTAGGAAACATTGGCCCAGGTTTGAGCAAGATTATAGGACCACTTGCACACTACGATAAATTACATGATTTTTCAAAAATTATAATTATTTTTGATATGTATGTTGGTCGTTTAGAATTAATTCCATTTTTAGTATTATTCCAAAAAGATATGTGGATTATTAAACATTAAAAAACAGAGCGAATTATCAAATCCACTCTGTTTTATTTATTATCTTAAATCAAACTAAACGCTAACTTTCATTGTATTAGCGATAATTTCATTGAAGCTTTCAGCAGTTAAGCTAGCACCACCAATTAAAGCACCATCAATGTCTGATTGAGACATTTGCTCTTCAATAGTAAAAGGTTTTACAGATCCACCGTAAAGGATTCTGATTGCGTCGCCTGCTGCTTCAGAAGATACTTGTTTAACAACATTTCTAATCATAGCGATTACTCTGTTTGCTTCAACAGAATCACAAGTTTTACCTGTTCCGATTGCCCAAATTGGTTCATAAGCGATAACAGATTTAGAGATTTCTTCTTCACTTAGACCATTTAATGCTGCTCTAATTTGTGTAGCAATATGTTCATCAGTTACACCAGCTTCTCTTTGTTCAAGAGTTTCACCACAGCAGATGATAGGAATTAAACCACCTGCTAAAATAGCTTTAGCTTTTTTGTTAATCATTTCATCAGTTTCTGAGAAGTATTGTCTTCTTTCAGAGTGACCAATAATAATATAAGAACAACCTGCATCAGCAAGCATTTCTACTGATAATTCACCAGTATAAGCGCCTGATTTTTCCCAGTGACAGTTTTGAGCAGCGATATTGATTTTGTTTTCGCCACATCCACAATCACATTTAACAGCGTTAACCACTGAAAGCGATGTAAATACAGGTGCAACTACAACTGTTGGAAGTTGTTGTGCTGTAAAATCTTTAACGAAACCTTGAATCCCTTCAAATAAAGCTTTTGCATCAGCTTGAAGTAAATTCATTTTCCAGTTTCCTGCAATAATTGGTTTTCTTGACATTTTTTCTCTCCTTTTCTTGAAAGTCAAACTTACTCTTGCATGGTAAGACAAACAGGATACGAGGTCAAGAAATTAAGCTCTTTTAAATAGGAATAGTAGCCATAACGTTAATCATCGTGTCATTTGATTTTAACTTTCTATCAAAAGGTATATTTTGCTGAACCTCCGCTGAAATTGAAAATTTATCAAAATTATGTGTATAACCAACCCAAGCACCAGTGTTTGTATTCCAATCTCCATTAGAATGCTTTGTTGTTAAATGCGCAGAAGTATAAATCGAATTTTTAGTATCAAAATTATAAGAGCCACCAAAAGTTACCCTATATTGTTCTGCATCACCAATCTTTCTAAATCTAGCTTGTGTATTCAAATTATCATTAATACTATATTTTACTTTGGCTTCAAAAGCTAAATTATTATGAGCCCCCTTTTTTATAGAATCTAATTTAAATGTGGTATCAGCACCTAAGCCAAGGGAAACATTTGCTTGTCCAATTTTTTTTGAAGCAGTAAACATGTTTAAGCTTTCAGCACTATTACCAAAATCAAAATAATTTGCGTTTGAAAAATTAAACTTAATTGGCTCTGTCATAACTAATCCTCAATTAATCCTATATATACAAAGTGTTATAGATTGAAATAATTGCGTTAAATATTAAGAATTATTAACTCTAATTTTACAGATAAGCATTGACGTACAAAAGATTTTAGTCTAAAATTGATACTGCCGAAGTATAGTGCTGTGGTATGCCTTGCTCGGAATAAGTACGTAATGTTGTTGGCTTAGTAAAGCCAACCTACAAAAAAGGAGACACAAAATGCCAAAAATGAAAACCCACCGTGCAGCAGCTAAAAGATACAAAGTTACTGGCACAGGTAAAATCACAAGAAGACATGCAGGTATCGGTCACTTGCTTCAACACAAGTCAGAATCTAGAAAACGTAAGATTTTCGGAGATTTAGTAATTTCTGAAACACACGAAAAACTAGTTTCTAAAGAGTTACCTTACAAGAAGTATTCAAGATAGGAGTGTTGAACAATGAGAATTAAACGTGGTAATGTATGTCGCAACAGACACAAAAAAATATTAAAGCTAGCTAAAGGTTTCAAAGGCGCAAGAAGCAGAATCTTCAAAGTAGCTAATATTGCTGTAATGAAAGCACTTAAATATGCTTACAGAGACAGAAGAGCTACAAAACGCAATATGCGTCGTTTATGGATTGTTAGAATCAATGCAGCTGTTAGAGAACAAGGAATGAGCTATTCAAGATTTGTTAACGCTTGCAAAAAAGCTAACATTCAAGTAAACAGAAAAATGCTTGCTGATTTAGCAGTTAATGATAAAGAAGCATTTGCAGTAGTTGTAGAAGCAGCAAAAGCAGCTTTATAATTTATAAATGTCTAAACAAAAAAACCGAGCTTTTACAGCTCGGTTTTTTTGTTGTTTAAAGAAGGATGAATAAAAATAAATTTCTTATCCAAAAAATTAATATTTATTAACAATAAATTGACAAATAATTAAACTTATTGTTCAATGGGCAAGGTGTGTAAAAAATAGGAGTATAAAAATGAAAATTAATGCTATTACAAATGTACTTTTTGCTGCGCAAAAAAGAAAAAACAGAAATGATTTATGCCAACAACCTCAAAAAGCTATTTCGACAAACGAATATCCAATTGGCGATACTGTATCTTTTAAAGGAAAAATTATTCCTGGAATCAACACAGCTAGAAAGTTTATAGATTACGGTGATATTTTTAAACCAGAAGCATATCTCGTAAAAGAAAATTTACATAAAGCTAAAAGCACTTTAGCAAAGCTCATGAATGCAAATTTAAGTAAAACCAACTTATCCAAAAGTGTTTTTCAATGTGCAAATTTTACAGGTGCTAATTTAACTGGAACTAATTTTGAAAATTCTAGCTTGGATGGTTCAAAGTTTGTGGATGTGATTACTGATGACACTAATTTTAAAACAACATACTTAGTAAGTTCTATTTTTGATGGTAAATTTGGTGTACGTACAAATTTAGAAAAAGCCAATATTATACGTGCTGATTTTAAAAACGCAGACATGGACAATATAATTTTATCTGGTGCAATTTATGATTATTTAACAGAATTTCCTGATGGATTTAATCCACAAGATAAAAAAATGTTTTTATATAAAGAAAAAGGTTTTAATTTCACTGAAGATATGAATCTTGAAAGAATGAAACTTAGGTATTTAACATTTGAAGATGCTAATTTTAGAGAAGCTGGATTAAAAAGAGCTGATTTCAAAGGTTGCAACTTTACTAATTGTAATATGCGCAATACTGATATGACAAGAGTATATGCTAAAGAAGCAACTCTTGATAATTGTGATTTGAGAAGTTCTGAATTAAAACAACTAAATTTAAATAAAGCTTATTTAAGGAATGTAGATATGGGAAATTGTAACCTTAGAGGAGCAATTCTTACTTGGCGTAATGCACAAAATGTTAACTTAGCTGGTTCAACATACGATCAATACACTTTATTCAATAGCGGATTTAATCCTGAAGCACACGGTATGATATATAAAGAATCTTCGCTTGCATATTATGGTATAAAATAGGTGGTAAAAATGAAAATAGAAAAAGTTCAAAATCCTTATGGTAAACCAAGCTTTAACGCTGGAAAAGTAAGAGTTTTCTCTGATTTTGATAAAACTTTTTTGCCTTCATCACATAAAAATTTTGTTAAAAACTACGATATTAGATTTGTAAATGCTATAAGAGAAAATTTTAAAAGTTTTAAAGAATTTTTAAATAACACAAGAGAAGGTCTGAAATTTACAATTACAACAGGTCGTACTTTTGGCGAATTTTTAACCATGGCAGAAGTAGCAAGAGAAAGAAAATTCGGAATGCCATTACCTGATACTTTGATTGTTAAAAATGGCAGTGATGAGCACTTAAAATTAGCAACAGACGAAAATTTTTATAACGGTGGAGAATTCCCTTTTAAGTATGAAATTACTAATAAAGTAAAAGAAGCAAAAATAAAAGAAATATCAGGCTGGGATGGGCCTAAATTTAAAAAAATAATAGAAAATATACTTAAATCCTATGATTTTAGAATAATAGAAGCTGACTCAGAAAATAGTGTAAGCGATTATGGCCCAAGATCTATGTTCTCTCAAGGCAAGATCCCTTATGAAGTCGGAAAAATTTTTTATGGCACAGACAAAGCGGACTGGTCTGTGGGAATGAGAAAAGATGGCAATTTAAAGATATTTTTTACTATACCAGCAGACATGTTTGATGTAGAAGAACGTCGAATTGCCTACCATGATATACAAACAAAAATTTATAAAAAAGCTCTTGCTGAAGGAATTGAATATACTCAAGGGGATGGCCCTGATATGATAAACGGCAGATCTTGTTTATCATATGTTCCAGAAATACCTAAAAATACAGATAACCATAAGCTAACTAAATTCTATGATACTTACGAAGCATTTCAAGAAGCGAAAAAGAATAATGATTTAGTAATAGTTGCAGGCGATAGTTCTAACGATTTGGAAATGCTCAATCCTGCCTATTATTTAGAGGATTCATTAGTTGAGAAAATGATAAAAAAATATGGAGATGGTACTTTTAGGGGAGCAATGAGCAATCCGAGTTTCTTTATTAAAATTCTAGATAAAGAACCTGAGTTGACTGAATATTTTATAAAAATGCCATTCAGAGGAGTTATTGTAAGACAAAATGATGGTAAAAATAATTTACAAGAACTAGAACCTTTTACGCACGGCAAATATCAAAAAATAATAATAGTTGATGAAGGAGAACTTCAATGCGGAATTAAGGAATCTATAAAAGCCTATTGCAAACAAAATCCTAAATATGAAGAAAAATTAAGTGCAGACGTAAAAAAACAAATAAAAACTGAAAACCATAAAAAACCTCCTCGTAATAATGATGTCAACGGAGGAGGAGGAGATGATGGTGAGGACAGTCCCTAACTCGGCATGGAAATATCTTTTAAGCATTTGTGCACTTTTAGGAATAGGAAGCGGAGCTTATTTATGGAATAAAACAAAAAAAGGAAGAATTAAAAATGATATTAGCAATAAATAATGCACTAAAGACGCAGTACAATAAACAACAAACAAAAATACAAAATAAAAATAATTCACCAAACTTCAAGTCAATACATATTCTAGAGATTTCTAATAAATACAAGCATCTTGAATCTACTTTATTATCAGAGATTAAACAATTTGTAAAGAACCAAACTAATGCTTCATCTATAGGTAAAGGCCTTTTTTCAGAAGTGTTTCAATTTGATAAATTAAAAGGTTTTGTTATAAAAAAACCTTTTGGGAAAGACAATTTAAACCGAGAAGCTAACACATTAAAAGCGCTTCCTTCTAGTTTGCCAAACTCCCAACAATTCGTAGCAAGAGCTTATGATGACGAAACTTATAAATATTATTTAATATCAACATTAGTGAACGGTAAATCTCCACATCCAGTCCTAAGACCATGGACAAAGGATAGTTTAAGATCATTATTTAACGGAATGCAAGAATTGGACAAAAAAGGATTATACCATGGAGATTTAAATAACGGTAACTTAAAAATTAATCGCGATGGAGATGTTAATTTCATTGATTTTCAATGGGGAACAATAACACCGCAAAATAGATTTTACGAAAACAATTCTGAACAAATAATGCCTAATTTTATGCCAATACAAAATTCTCAAATGTTTGAAATGGCAGAAGTTCCCTATTACCTAAAACATGTCGATAACTCAATACAAGGTAAAAAATTTTTAACAGATTATCTAAGTGAAAAATCCAGATACCACAAAGCTCGATTAAACAACATTTATACAACCACTCAAAATTGGGCTTATTCAACAGAAATTCCAAATATAGAAAAAGCTAAAAAATTTGAAGCAGCTCAAGAAGAAGTGTTCCGTTCACCTTCTGAAAAAATCTTAAATTTGGAAACCCTTAAAATACATTTTTTAAGTGCTTTTAGAGAAGCCTCAAAATATTTAGACGCAAATACGCCACATAAAAATATTATTCCTTCAGGAACTTCCTATCTTTATGTATTAAGCACGCTTCAAGGCCTAAGAAAAAAAATCGCAGAAGTTAAAAAATCTTCTTATGGAAAAATGATTGATTATATAAATGGTATGACCGATTTTGCAGATTATTGGTACAATAACTTGACTAAATGGACAAAAGATGCATTCTATTACCCGTTTAGACATACCCAAGGTAAATTAGAAAGTTGGGAAACTCTCCATAATTTTAATGACCCACAAATTAATATTGAACATTTTGATAACATGACAAATGTATCAAAATTAATAGATGATAAATACGATGCAAATTATACCCGAAATTTTGATTGTGACACATTCGACATCGATCACTACAAAAAAGAAATTGATAGATATATTAACTCCACAAAACAAAATTCTAGTGCAAGAAACCATCAAACATATAACGGATTAATATACGCTTATAACAAACTAAAAAAAGCATACGACGACAATAAATGGTTAGATGTTATAAATAATAGCTTACTATTAATGAGAAGATGTGACGAAATGTATTTTTATGGGGATTGTTCAAGTATACAAGCTTCAGCTGCAAAACTTGCTGAAAATGTATTTGAAAAAGTTTTTAAAGACATAAAAGAATGGGGGCCTAATTACTGGACATACCCAGGATACAAAAACATGAACGAATTTAATTAATAAAACTAAAAACGCCTGCATACTGCAGGCGTTTCGTTTTACGAGAAAAGGAGAAATTTTAAATTACATTTCATATACAAAGTTTTGTCCTACAGGATTTGCAGCTGCCTGGCTTTCCATTGCTTGGGAAGAGAAAAACATTTGTTTTGCATAAGATTGAATTTCAGTATTATAAACTCTTTGGTCAAAAATATTTTCATATTTTTCTAGATAATCACCAACAGGATTTACAACGTCTAACAATAAATTCATTGCTGTATCTGCAAATTGTTGTAAAGCACGTTCACCAACACCCATTTCAGCCATTTTTTCAGAAAGTGTAAGAGTTAAAAAACCACTTTCCTTTACTGCTTCTTCTGCTTGTTGAAGCAAACGTTGCTCCATATTCTTTTCCGCAGCTGAATGTTGCTTAGTCGGATCATAAGTGTTTTGTTTATAAGTCTGTAAAAACGAATTCAAGTTAAATGCTTCTGCCATTTTGTTAGTCCCTGTTTCTTTGTACTAATGTTATCGGCATTTTTTTTGAAAACTTTAATGTTTTTAAGAAAATCTTTACAATTTGTTACATTGCGTTGGCAAAGCCTTTATTGGTAAGAAATCTGTCAACATAGTATATTTTATAGACTGATTAGTATCTTTTAAAATACGTGCAGAAGAATTTGTTAATACTATCTGATTTTGCACACACTCAAAATTATTATTAATCATAAAAGATTCTTGATTTTCCGCTGTATTCAAATATCGCTTAGTTCTAACAAAAAGTCCGAAGCGTTTTTTTCGTTTCTGTATCTGATAAGTAGCATAACTTAATGCTTCATTAATATCTAAATCTGCCCAAGCAGATTGAATGATATCAACTAAATAATTTTCATTATCCGTAGTTTGCAGAACAATACAAGCAATTACAGCTTTTGTTTTTGGATCAACTGCAACATATTTATACTCATTATAATAAGAAAGCCCCCTAAAGACATCCTCTTTAAACTCTCTTACTTCTCTGCCCATTATAGGTCTAAAATGAGGTAAAAGAGCATCATTATACAAATTAGTTACAGCTTTTGCATCAGAATTTCTAAACGCCCTAAAATTTTTTTTATCAAAACTTGCTTCAATTGTTTTGTTAATTCTCCAAGTCTTTTCATAAGATATTTGACTAAACCCACATTTAGTAACAAACATAGATAAAAGTTCAGGCAAATAATCATCTACTTTAACAATAACAGTCAAAGCCCCCATTGCTTTATATTTTGAAACCACATATTGAACCAACTCTGAAGCATCAAAAAGTGAGTTTTCTTCAAATAAAAGCTTTTGAATTTCCATTTTTTTATACTTACACTTTGTCGGAGCAACAGTAATTAAGCCTTTTAAATTTTTTCCTACCTGCAAAACAAACGATTCAGGTAAAAACTTAAATTTCAACGGTAAAAAATGATGCAATGGCATAAGAGGGTGAAACATTAATTGATTAATGTATTTATCATTAATATTACTGTTAAGAAACGATATCATTTCTTGCACAGGTTTTTTATCAAAAAAATAAAGCTTCCGAATCTTACTCATAATAAAATTATAGCTCAAAATAATAAGATTATAAAACCCTTAAAAAAATACTCATTCTGCGGAGGGAGTGTACTTATTTAAAAAATCTGTTATTATGATAATAGGATTTAGGAGGTTTATATGTCTATAAATGATTCATTGGTCATGATTCTTGCCGGTGGTGAAGGTAAGAGGCTGTTTCCATTAACACAAGATAGAGCAAAGCCCGCTGTTCCATTCGGTGGACGATACAGAATTATCGATTTTGTTATAAACAACTTCATAAACTCTGGATTCTTTAAAATAAAAGTCCTTACCCAATATAAATCCGATTCATTAAACAAACACATAACAAGAGGTTGGACATTATCTCCGTTTCTAGACCAATATGTAGACTTAGCACCGGCACAAATGAGAACAGGCGGAAGCTGGTATAAGGGTACTGCTGATGCTATTTATCAAAATATTTTTCATATAAAAGATGAAGATCCGAGTTTTGTTTGCGTTTTTGGTGGCGACCATATTTATAAAATGAACGTAAAAGAAATGCTAGAATTTCATAAAGAAAATAATTCCGAGCTTACAATTTCAGCAATACCAATTCCAATAGAAGAAGCTCACGAATTTGGAATAATCGAAGTTGACGAAAATTGGAGATTAACAGGCTTTGTTGAAAAACCAAAAACTCCTCCAAAATCAATCCCTAACAATCCTAAAATGTGCTTAGCATCAATGGGAAACTATATTTTTGATAAAAATATTCTTATAGATGCTATTGAAAGAGATGCCAAAATTGAAGATTCACATCACGACTTTGGGAAAAATGTTATTCCAATGCTACTAAAAGAAGGCAAAAGAATATTTATATACAACTTTGCAGAAAACCAATTCCCAGGAATGACCCAAAAAGAAAAAGGCTACTGGAGAGATGTTGGTTGTATAGACGCTTATTGGCAAGCAAATATGGATTTATTAGAATACGAACCTGAGCTTAATCTTTACTCTAAAGATTGGCCTTTGAGAACATTTAACTATAACTATCCGCCAGCTAAATTCATTTGGCAAGAAGGAGATAGAGTTGGTATGGCAACAAACTCTATGGTCTCAGAAGGTTGTATTGTATCTGGTGGTAATCTATCAAGATGCGTACTTTCTCCTAAGGTAAGAATTAATAGTTACGCACAAGTGTCCGACAGTATTTTGATGGAAAATGTAAACGTCGGTCGTTACTCTGAAATCCGAAAAGCAATAATAGACAAAAATGTTGATATTCCACCATACACAAAAATCGGCATTAATCGAGAAGAAGACATAGCAAGAGGCTTTTATGTTTCAGAAGGCGGAGTAACTGTCGTACCTAAAAACGCGCGGTTAGATATTTAATAAAAACTTTTTGCAAATTTAATTTTACTACTTGCATTTTATTTTTATAGTAGTAGAATAAATTATGGACATTAAGTGTAAAACAAACCCTTATTATTTTATAACCCCGTCCCCAAAGGAGACGATTAGTTCTCGAGGAGCGCAGATACGCACAAGAGCAATAGAGAATACTGCGGTAAGAATAGGTGCGGAAATGCAAAGCAGAATAAATGCGGGTTTGTGCGAAGATATAATGGTAAGAGGTCCGGTTGCGAGTAAAAATGCGACCGGACTTCTTGCTATTGGAAAAACCATCAAAGATTCAGTTACAACTTATTTTAAAAACTATAAAAAGAATATTGTTCATACTTACGATCACAAAATTGTATTTGCACTTGTAGAAAAAAAACTTTTTGGCAAGTATTCAATTGATAGCTTAACACATGATTTAGACAAACTTGTATTATACACTTTAGGTTTTCCAAAATCTTTTGTCTCAAAATTTCATAGAAATAATTCTGTACACCATACAGAAAGTGGCAAAGAAAACAATCTAAGAAGTATGCTTTGCGATAACATAGCTTCATCTCCAGAATTCAAGCCAGAAAAGAAAAAATCTTTACGTGACCATTTCACAACAAGCAAAGAACTACAGGCTGTAAAAGGATTCAAAGAAATTCTTGAAAAATATAATTATGGTGAGAATTTAGACTTCGATTCAATAAAAAAAGAAAAAGACAGCACTATTCATAGTTATTTAGGTATTGGCTCTGTTGTTTTAAGAACTCTAACACTTTTAGCTTCTACTGTTAAATCATATATTTTGTAATAAAATATATTTAAGAGGTTTAATATGTCAGAAATTTTAGGAAAAATACATTCTATAGAAAGCTGTGGCACAGTTGATGGCCCAGGAATTCGTTTTGTAATATTCACTCAAGGCTGTCCTTTACGTTGCCAATATTGTCATAACCCGGATAGCTGGGAATATAATACTGATAATTTAATGTCAGTTGAGGAAATTTTAGCTCAATATAACGGTGTGAAAGAATTTTGTACAGGAGGGATTACTGTTACTGGTGGAGAGCCTCTGGTACAAATAGATTTTGTTACAGAATTATTTAAAAAAGCTCAAGAAAAAGGTATACATACAGCTTTAGACACATCAGGACTTTTATTCAACAGAGCTAATACCGAGAAAATTGACGAATTATTAAAATACACGTCATTAGTAATGCTTGATATTAAACATATTGATGACGAAGAACATAAAAAACTTACAATGCATTCTAATACACAAATTTTAGACTTTGCAAAATATCTTTCAGAAAAAAACATTCCAACTTGGATTCGTCACGTTGTAGTGCCAGATATCACTTATAAAGAAGAGTATTTAACACGCTTAGGAGAATTTTTAGCTGAATTAAAAAACATCAAAGCCCTTGATGTATTACCATATCACGATATGGCAATTCCTAAATATGAAAACCTTGGTCTAAAATATCCACTTGACGGCGTGCCTGCGCTCACACATGATGAAGCTTTGAAAGCTAGAAATATTATTATTCAATCAATAAAAAAAGCTCGTGGACTATAGTTTCTTTATAAAAAAAATCTTGAAAATTACTTAAAAATATTGTATAAAAGAAATTGCAATAGTTTTATGGAGTATATTTAAAAGATGAACGAATATTTAAATAGAGTTATTTCTCAAATTGAAACAAAAAATCCAAATGAACCTGAATATATACAAGCTGTAAAAGAAGTTCTAGGAACAGTTAAACCACTTTTGGAAAAACACACAGAATATGAAAAACTTGCGATTTTAGAAAGAATTACTGAGCCAGAACGAATAATAACTTTTAGAGTACCGTGGGTTAATGATAAAGGTGAAATAATTGTAAATAGAGGCTATCGTGTACAATACAGCTCGCTAATCGGCCCATATAAAGGAGGTTTAAGATTCCACCCAAGCGTTAACCAAAGCATAATGAAATTCTTAGGCTTTGAACAAATATTCAAGAATGCTCTAACAGGACTTCCTATTGGCGGTGGTAAAGGCGGTAGCGATTTTGACCCAAAAGGTAAATCTGATACTGAAATAATGCATTTTTGTCAAAGCTTTATGACCGAGCTATATCGTCATATTGGACAAGATGTTGACGTACCTGCTGGCGATATTGGAGTTGGCGCAAGAGAAGTTGGATACATGTTTGGACAATATAAACGTATAAGAAACGCTTATGAAGGTGGAGTTCTTACTGGAAAAGCAATATCTTATGGTGGTTCTTTAGCAAGAAAAGAAGCTACTGGATATGGCTTAATTTTCTATGTAAGAGAAATGCTAAAAGCTCACCAAAACAGCTTTGAAGGAAAAACAGTTGCGATTTCAGGCTCAGGTAATGTTGCAATATATGCTGCAGAAAAAGCTATGGCTCACGGCGCAAAAGTTGTTGCAATGAGCGATTCTAATGGCTGTATTTATGATCCAAAAGGCATTGACTTAGATTTAATCAAACAAATTAAAGAAGTAGAACGTGGTAGAATTTGTGAATACTTGAGAAAGCATTATGATGCTGTATATACTGAAAAAACAGGAGCTGATTCTCCTATTTGGGAAATTAAAGTTGATATAGCACTACCTTGCGCAACACAAAATGAAGTATCTTTAAATTCTGCAAAATCTCTTGTTGCTAATGGTGTTATAGCTATTGGTGAAGGCGCAAATATGCCTTGTACACAAGAAGCAACTGATTTCTTCTTAGAAAATGGTATCCTTGTTGCTCCAGCAAAAGCTGCAAATGCAGGTGGTGTAGCGACTTCTGCTATCGAAATGTCACAAAATAGTATGAGATATTATTATACATTTGAAGAAGTAGAAGCAAAATTGGAAAGAATCATGATAAATATTTTCAACTCTTGCAAAGAAAACGCAGAAAAATATGGTTGCGCAGGAAACTATGTAGCTGGTGCAAATTTAGCAGCATTTAGCAAGCTTGCAGAAGCAATGATTGCACAAGGCGTTGTATAAAATAGAATATTAATTCTAAATATAATTAAAGAGGAGTAAATTTTAGATAAAATTTACTCCTCTTTAACATTAATTTCATATAAAAAACAATTAATCTTTTTTAATAAAATCCTCATGTCTTGAATATAAATAAACAAATCCAACAAGAGCTACATAGAATAAAAGTTCTGCAGATTCTTCAAAGACCAAAAGATGCATTTCTTCAGCATATAATCCTCCAATCATACCGATTAAAAGTAAAACAAAATTCCAAATTGGGAATTTGATACTCCAAAGTTTTTGCCAAAGAGTTATAAATAATTTATTCACTAAAAAATATAGACCTACAAAAGCCATATAAATACCATAAATTACATGAGCTAGCCAACCATATTTAATTTCTGACCAACGATAAAACGCGTTTTCCTCACCTGGAATTGGGAAAAATATTGTTCTTCCACAATTTACTTCACGTATTAATAAAATACCCAAAACCAAAGCTACGAAAGTAAAAAACTTTTTATCCACTTTTGGTCTAAGTGCAAAAAACAAGCCTAAAAATAAAACTACGAGTTGTATATTTTCAATAACTCCGTTTTCAAAACCATACCTTTCAGGCAGAAACATAACAGCTGGAATAATAGCCAATGCAGTTAATACACCAACCCAAGTTATATTCTGAAACCCAAAGTTAACATGACTTTTTACAAATTCACATAGTTTACACATTATATTATCCTTTATATTCTTAATTCCAAAAATCTTTTTCTTACTTATAAATCAATTACCATAAAATTATTCTTATAATCATTTATGGTATTCATTAGCTCGACAAACTCAGCATACTTTATTGAATGTAAAGCTTTTGATAATTCAACCCCAGCAGAAAATTCAATTTTATAAGCTTCGTCTCCTCTTAATTCTATCTTAATCATACCGCAATCTTGAAAAACTTCCAACAAAGTTTCAATCACTTCTTCTGAAACCCCGAGAGCCGAGGCTCCTCTTAGAAGAACAAAATTTCCTTCTAAATTATTACAACAATACTTAATCATACTTGCAAAAGATTTTAATAAAGCTTCTTCATCCGCCTTATAATTTTGATAATTCATATAGTGAAGCGCACTTGCACAAACAGTTTGCTTTAAATTAGTACAAACATCATCATCACAAGGATAGTCAAAAAACATTAAAACATCATTTTTACAAGCTGTTTGACGATTAACAATAGATTCAGAAATATTTCTATAAGGTTTTAAAGCCTCTTTAATTTTTAAATCCTCAACAAAGACAGAAATACCCAATTTAGAATTTTTAATATAATCATCAACTTGAGCAAAAATATTTGTTTTTTTACGGTGATCATAAATCTTTATTTCTGATTTTTCTTCCTCTACCAAAGCATCAGAATGAATATCTTTAATAATTAATTGGATATCAGTTGTTCCATTAAATGTATTTAATTGCGGAGCAAAGGCAATATCTAATTTATCTCCAGCAATAAGCGGGATATCACCTCTTGACCACCAAACACAGTCTTTAGAGCCATTAGGAGTGTCAATAATCAGTTTTAAATGGTCTTTAGTTGAGCCCATTAATTTTTTTTGCTTTAAAGTTAGATTCTTAATAGCAAAAGTTGGACTTGGATTTGAAGCCCCAAAAGGCTCAAGCTTATTAATTTCTTCGACTAAAGAAATATCAATATCTTTAATATCTAATTCTAAATCGATATCCAAAGACGGATTGAGCTTTTGTCCATTTAACATTTCGTCAATAGTCTGATTCAAAGCTTTTTTAACAACTTCAAAAGTTGCTTTTTCCTCACTAAAAGAAAATCCTCCAGCAAGTTGGTGACCGCCATAACCATCAAATAGTTCAGATACGACTGACATAATATCGTATAAATTTAATTCTTTAACACCACGAGCAGAACAACGATACTGTTTTGTCTCCTCGTGATAAGTCATTATAAAAGCTGGTTTATAATATTTTTCAACAAATTTTGATGCAACAATACCTACTATCCCAATATGCCAATCTTTATTGAAAAGAACTATTGCATTATCTCTCATGCCAGTCGATTTCCACATAGCATCAGCTTCTTCAAAAGTTGTTGCACATAATTCTTGGCGAATTTTATTAAAATTTTCTAAAGTAATTATTGCCATTTCAATTTCTTGCTTATTATCCGAAGTCATTAATTTAATAGCCGCATCAACCGTATCTATTCTTCCAGAAGCATTCACTCTTGGAGCAATTGAAAAAGCAACTTGCTCGGAAGTTAAGCCATTTTCAACATTTACCCCTGCCACATCAAGCATGCGTTTTAATCCATAGTGTTTTCCACTAGCAATAAGCTCAAGACCTTTTGTTACAAAATACCTATTTTCACCGATTAAAGGCACAATATCAGCGATTGTCCCAACCGTAACATAAGGTAAAATTTCATAACTAAAATCAAGCTTGTCATATTTTTCTAAAACTCCTTGAGCTAACTTGAAAGCAACCCCAACTCCAGCAAGCGAAGTCAAATATTCAATTTGCATTGCAGTTAGTTTTTCATCTAAAGCATTCATTGCTTTTGGATTAATAATCGCATAAGCTTCCGGTAACTCTTCTGGAGCTTCGTGGTGATCAGTAATTATAATATCTCTTCCAAAACTCTTTATAAACCTAACTTCTTCATTATTGCTAATCCCATTGTCAACTGTAATGATAAGCTTTGGTTGCTTCTGGCTCATTAATTTTATTAAAGCTTTCGTATTAAGTCCATGCCCTTCAGTTTCGCGATTTGGAATATAAAAATCAACTTGTGCACCAAGAAAACGGAATGTTTTTAAAAGAAGCGAAGTTGACGTTACACCATCTGCGTCAAAATCACCATATATTAAAATATTTTCTTTCTCATCAATTGCTCTTACAATTCTTTCAACCGCCTTATGCATATCACAAAAAGCATTAGGATGAGTTAAAGTAATTTCAAGAGGATGCAAAAACTCACGTTTTGCATCCTCTGAGACTATACCTCTTACTTCCAAAAGCCTATCAACTAAAGACTTTTGATTATTTATGTCACTTTTTAATACCCATTCCTTTGTACAACGCATGTCATTTGCCCCAATACTTCAATAGCTTTCTTTAACTGAACATCATTTTTATTTTTAACATGTTCCTCTGTTAATTCTACCACAACATCAGGAGTTATGCCTTTTTTGTTAATATCTTGTCCAGAAGGAGTTAAATATCTCTGTATTGTAATATTCATGCCAGCTTCATCAGGGAGCTTATTAATTTCTTGAACAAGTCCTTTTCCAAAAGATTGTTCCCCAACTATCGTTGCACGATGATTATCTTTCAACGCACCTGAAAGAATTTCACTAGCTGAAGCTGATCCTTTATTAATCAAAACAACAATTGGCTTATCTGTCAATTGACCATAACGAGCTCTTGTTGTTGTTTTGTATCTATCTCTATCAACTGTGCTTACTATAACCCCACCTTTTAAAAGCATGTCTGAAATATAAATAGCGTTAGTTAAAAGGCCTCCTGGATTTGAACGTAAATCAAGAATAATTCCTTTTTTATTAGCCGAATTATTCAAAATCGTCTCGATTTCAGAAGAAGCATTCTTACTAATAAAAGAACTTAGTCTTACATATTGAATATCTTCAGGTATAACAGTTGTATCAAACGGTGGTTTACAAGAAACAGATTTTACTTCAATCTCATCGCGAACTATTGTGTAAATCTTATTTGGAGTATCTTTTCTTTGAATTAATAAATTAACAGTAGTTCCTTTTTCGCCTCTTATTTTGTCCGCTGCAGCATCAATATTAATCCCTTTTGTGCTTTCACCATTAATTTCAAGAATCTTATCATCAGCTAAGAGCCCCGCCCTCTCTGCTGGAGAGTCCTCTAAAGGTGCAATAATAACTAATTCACCGTCACGAAGTCCAATTTGCGTCCCAATGCCTTTTAAAGAACCTTTAATAGATTGTGTCTCTTCAGAAAATTCTTTTGGAGGTAAAAACCTAGTATACGGATCATTCAAACTTGCTAACATAGTATCAATAGCAACATAGGCATCTTCTGGAGTTTTGAGCTTATGTTCATATCGATATCTCCACTTTGCCCAGTCTTGTGAATTATTTGTAGAATCATAAAACTTTTTGTTTACAATCTTCCAAACATCATCATATAATTCTGTTGGCGTAGCTGCAATTGAAGCACCATTGAATATATAAATAGCTAATAACGCTACCATACTTGTTTTAATATATTTTTTTGCTCTTTTCATTTATCTTCTCCAAAACTATTTATTAATATTATAGTACACAATCTTTTCAAGTTAGGCAAATTTTATTTTTACGTGTTTTGATATAAAAAAACGATTAAAAATGGTATATATGAAAATCGGATTTAACGTCTTTACGAATAATAACAATAATAACTCAATCTCATTTGGTGCTGTTGAAAAAATTAAACACATCAAACGCTTGCCAAATGCGCCTTGCGCCCTTTGTGGCAAAAAAGCGATAATGGAAGATGCCGTTAAAAAAGCTTACGCAAGTGTAACTTTACCTCTATCAGTTATAGTCGGAAAAGGGCTTATGGACAAGTGGAAAGATAAACCTTTAATCTGAGAAGTAATAACCGTATTCGCACAAGTTTTTCCAAAAGAATCACTTGATCAAATGATTGTAAGAGACGAAGAATTTTTACTACTTAAAAAAGCTGCCGTAAAAGAAATTATAAATATCCGAGGTGGTGATGGTACTGACCAAGCAAGCCATAAAGCAATTTTAAAACTATACAACAGTGTTTTACAAGATTCCAGAAGCGAATTA
>JAFUMP010000031.1 GCA_017482685.1 bacterium
CAAAGGACAGCTGGAGGACTCTTGAGTACAGTTGAAATGATTATTTTGGAATACTTCCGACCGCTACAATTCAAGACACAAGCAACTTTAAAGCCAATAATCATTTGAACCGCAATAAATCATCTGTCCTGAAACAATACAACAAAGATACTAAAAAAGGACCTTTATAAGGTCCTTTTTTAGTATCTGGGCATGAAGAGACTCGAACTCCCACGCTTTCGCACTAGTTCCTAAGACTAGCGTGTCTACCATTCCACCACATGCCCTTACTTTCATAATTTCTGTAACGGAACTCTACTAATATATCAAGAACATTTTTAATTGTCAAAGGGTTTTTATTTATTTTTCTAATCTTTACAACACTGCAATAATCTTATTACCTTTAATTTCTTTTAATTTTACAACTTGTAAAGTGTTACATAAACTTAAATCATTATCTTCGATTTCTACATTTATATAATTTCGAGTAACTCCTTTTAAATTACCTTCCTTATTTAATCGTTTCTCTATTAAAACTTCTTGCTCTACTCCAATATTTGATTTAAGATATTCATCAAATTTTTCTGCTGAAATCTTTTTGATTATACCAGCTCTTTCTTCTTTTACTCTATCAGGTAAATGACCTTTTAGCTTCTCTGCAATAGTTCCTTTTCGAATTGAATAAGGAAAAGTATGGATTTGAGTAAGCTTTGATTTCCACAAATTTGCAATTGTTGTCTCAAATTCTTCATCAGTTTCACCGACAAAACCTGCAATAATATCTGAGCCTAAAAAAGGTTTATCAAAACGTGTCACTATATCTTCTATTTGTTCTAAATAATATTCAACCGTATAATGTCTATTCATCCTTTTTAATGTTGAATTACAAGCAGATTGTAATGATAAATGGAAATGAGGACAAAACTTTTCGCTATCTTGTAAAAAATCTAGCATTTCACTTGTTATCTCTAATGGATTCAAAGAACCTAATCTGTATCGAGGAATAGATGTCTTTGCCTCAATTTCTTTTAATAAATCTAAAAGTTGTTTTCCAAAATCCACACCCCAAAGCCCAATATGAATACCTGTAAAAACAACTTCTTTATAGCCAAGTTCCGAATAACGATTTATCTCATTAACAATATAATCAATGTCGGCACTTCTTGATTTACCTCGACCATAAGGTATAATACAATAAGCACAGCGGTTATCGCAGCCGTCTTGAATTTTTAAACTAATTCTTGTTTTTGTTGTATCATTCAAGCTAATTTTATAAAATTCTGTTTCACTCATCAAATCTCTTACGATAAAATTTTCCTCATTTTGAAGATGCGAAACTATCTCAAATTTATCTTCATTACCAAAAACATAGTCAATATATGATAAATCTAAAAGTTTTTCTTTTTCAATTTGTGCAACACAACCTGTTAATATTGTTTTTAAGCCAAGATTTTTTGCATGTCGTAACAAATACATTGCTTCGTTATCACTTTTATGCGTTACTGAACAAGAGTTTAAAACATAAAAATCAGCATCCTCTAGCTTTTTTACTTCTTCATATCCTGCTTCTACCAATCTTTCTGCAACAATTTGTCCCTCAAATTGATTTGATTTACATCCCATTGATTTTAGTATAAATTTTTTCATACTACCTCTACGCAGAAATCAAATACCAAGTTACAAGTGTTAGATAAACAGCCAATCCCACAACATCTATAGTTGTAGCAATAACAGGGCCAGATGCGACCGCAGGGTCAATCTTCATTTTCTTTAAAATTAACGGTGTACAAGTACCAATCATTGTTGCAATTGTCATATTTAAAGCCATTGCAAGTCCGACAATTAAACCTAATTGAACATGATGTTGCCAACCCCAAGTAACAAGCGCTACTAAAACACCAAAAATAAGTCCAATACTTACGCCAGTTAAAGTTTCACGCCAAATGTATTTCCAGCCAGAGCCTAGAGTGACTTGTCCTGTTGACATACCACGAACCATCAATGTAATACTTTGAGTACCAATATTACCACCTAACCCTGCTAAAAGAGGCATAAATGCTGCAATAACAGGTAATGCCGTGAATGTATGATCATATTTATTTGTAACTGATACTGCTACAAATTCTCCTAACAAAGTTATAAATAGCCAAGGTATTCTAGATTTTATAGAATTTCTTAAGCTACCAGTCAAAATATCTTCATCTTCATCATCACCCAAATCTGTTACGATACCTGAAGATGTTAAGATTTCATCAGTAGTTTCCTCTTCTACAATGTCTTGAACGTCATCCCAAGTTACAATACCTTTTAAATGATTATACAAATCAACAACAGGAAGAGCGTTGAATTGATATTTCATAAAAATATCGGCAATATGACCTTGATAGTCATCAACTTGAACTTTAACAATATCACGTGTCATTATGTCAGCTATTAACATGTCCACTGGTGTTGTAAGCAAAGTTCTAAGAGAAACAACCCCCAAAAGGTGTTCGTGCTTATCAATTACATAAACATAATAAAGCTCCATGCTGTCTTTTTCTGCTTTAATTCTAATAGTATCCAAAGCATCTTTTACAGTCATACTATGAGCAACCGTAAGCACAAGCGGGTTCATTATACCACCAGCAGTATCTTCATTATAGGTTAAAAGTTCACGGATTTCGGATGAAAATTTTTCAGGAAGTTTGTCTAAATAAGTTTCAGTATCGTCGTCTTCCATATCACCTAAAACGTCTGCAGCTTCGTCATGTGGTAGTTTTGAAATCAACCTAGAAGCTAACGTTTCGTCAATATCGCCAAGAATTTCTACCTGTAATTGAGGAGGTAAATACTCAATTACATCTGCCGCCTTCTCTTCATCCAGTTTAAGAAAACACGCCAAGCGTTCCTCAGGCTTTAATAGCTGAAAGATATCTGCAATATCCGCTTCGTGAAAAGAATTTAATTCCTCTCTGAGTTGTTGTTCTGTTTCAACATCCAAAAGAAGCTCTTGTATTCTATCAATTGTGTTTTCTATATTTGACATATTACGCGCCTTAAGTCTTGAAATTCCACTTTGAGGCAAGCTAGTTTG
This sequence comes from bacterium, assembly GCA_017482685.1. Classification (GTDB taxonomy): domain Bacteria; phylum Cyanobacteriota; class Vampirovibrionia; order Gastranaerophilales; family Gastranaerophilaceae; genus CAG-196. The sequence goes on from JAFUMP010000031.1 coordinate 3,056, forward strand.
AATATCATTAACTTGTAAAATGACCAATGCCTGCCGACCATTTATTTACGTACGTAGTACTTAACGATAGTTTGTAAACTGTAATGGATAATCATATTTGTCTTCGTTTGCGCGAAGAAGCTTGATTACATCTTGCAAATCGTCTTTAGATTTACCAGAAACTCTTACTTGTTCGCCTTGAATAGAAGCTTGTACTTTAAGTTTTGAATCTTTAATATCAGCAACGATTTTTTTAGCTAATTCTTGGGTTAAACCTTTTCTTAGATTGTAAACTTGACGAACATTACCACCTAAAGCATTTTCAATTGGTTGCGCATCAAGAATCTTTATACTTAAACCTCGTTTAACTAATTTTGATTGAAGAATATCATAGATATTTCTGAGCTTCATATCATCATTAGTTGTAACTGTAATACATTTATCAGCTTCTAATTCAACATTTGAATTAGAATTTTTTAAATCAAAACGAGAAGTTATATCTCTCTTAACTTGGTCAATAGCGTTAACTAATTCTTGTTTATCAAATTCAGATACAACATCAAAACTACAATCTTTTGCCATAATACAAAACTCCTATTTTACCTACTCATCTATCATATCATGAACAAGTAAAATCAAGTTATTTTAGCTAAAAAATTTCTTAAAAAAACGACAAAAAGAATTTTCAAAGCAAGGAGCTTCTTGTCTACGAGGTACTATTGCAAAAGGATATGGCTGAGCATAAGGACGTGTGCCAAAATCTTCATTACCTACACCATAGCGTTGTTTCAGTTGCTGATGTACATTTACTCCTGAACCATACATTCCATACATACTATTCATGCCGTACATATTATACATAGGATTCATTCCATAACCCATCATTCCCATTGAATACATATTCACCATAAACACACCTTTAGATTATAACTTCACATCTATATAAAGTTTTTCTCTAAAGATAAATTGCTTAAATTTCAAAAGGTTGTAACATAACTTTACACATTACCAGTCGAGCTATTTCTATCATCCTCAAGCTGTTTAAGTTGACGAGCATCAACTTTCTCATCAGGTGCATAATTGGTTATACGAGGAATATCAATATCAACATTTATATTAGCATCAACCATTTCAATTTCTGTTTTTTCAAACTCTTTGATTTTTCCATCTTCAAATTTAACAGCAACTGAATTGTTTAAAAATTGAATATAACAAACTTTACCTAATCCAATTGGAGTCATTACAGTTGATCCTACAGGTGGCATTCCCTTTGCAGCTTCGATATAATTTTCATATTCATAAGTAAGACAGCAAAGCAAACGTCCACAGGTACCTGAAATTTTAGACGGTGCAATCGGCATCCCCTGATCCTTAGCAAGTTTAACATTAATTGACTCGAATTTTCTTAAGTAAGAAGAACAACAAAAAGGCTTACCACAAATTCCTGTGCCATCCATTATAGAAGATTCATCCCTTACGCCAATATGCCTTAAATCAATCCTAACTCTTTTAAACACTTGAGTTAAATCTTTTAAAAGTTCTCTAAAGTCAACCCGTTCTGGAGCTGTATAATAAAAAGAAATTTTGCGTTTATCAAATGTAAAACGACATTGAACAAGATTCATATTAAGATTATGTTTTTTTATCAATTCTTTACATTTAAAAAAAGAGGTAACCTCTTCTTTTTTTATCTCTTCGTAAATCATCATATCTTCCTGAGTCATGATACGAATAAATTCAAATGCTTCTGGCGTTTTCTCTGATTTTTCAAACAACTCAGCAACTTTAGAACAGACTCTAAAGGCTTTTAAAACTTCTTCTCCTTTTTCTGTGCGAACAAGAACAAGTTTTCCATCTAAATCAGAATCACAAGGAGTTTTAATTTCTTCTCCCTCTTTTTCACCAACCCCCTTTAGAGGAACAAAAGTGTTTTTCAAGTATTTAACAGCATACTTTATCATATTTTTCTTCCTCTTTAAGTTTTCTATTCATTAATTTTGATAAAACTTCTTGTGGAGTTATATCAGTATAAACAGCTTCATAAATTGCACTTGATACAGGAACTTCTTCACCAAGTTTTTCTGCTAAATCACAAACTGCCTTAGAAGTTTTAACTCCTTCAGCTACAGATCCAAGCTCTGCAAGAATGTCATCAATCTTTTTACCTTTACCTAACATAGAGCCTACAGTGTAGTTACGAGAATAGGGGCTTGAACAAGTTGCAATTAAATCCCCCATACCAGACAAACCATATAGTGTTGATGGATTTGCACCCAATTTAACACTTAAACGAACTATTTCTGCCATACCACGAGTTAATAATGATCCCATACAATTATCACCAAGTTCCATTGAATGAGCAAAACCTGAAGCGATTGCTATTACATTCTTTAAACTTCCCCCAAGTTCTACGCCAATAACATCCGAATTCGTATATAAACGGAATTTATTAGGAACATTACAAGCTTTTTGAACAAATTCTGCAACTTTAATATCTTCACAAGCAACAGATGCTGCAGTAGGCTTTCCTTCAAGAACTTCTCTCGCTAAAGTCGGCCCAGAAAGGATCACGACATTTTGTTCAGGAAGCACGTCTTTAATAACTTCAGACATTCTCATAAGAGAATTTAGCTCTAAGCCTTTTGATGCATTAACTAATGGCGTTTTAGGATTTATCCCTGCAATTTTTAATTGTTCACAGACAGGACGAACACCACTTGTTGCAACAACGGAAAGAATTATATCTGCCCCTTCTATAGCTTTTTTTAAATCAGAAGTTATTTCAACTCTCTTATCAAGTTGAACCTCTAGAGGTTTTGAACAATGTTTGTTTATGAGCAAATCATCATATAAATCAGATTCTCTACCCCAAATTGTTATATCATCAAAGTTATCATTTAATAACCATGCTAATGTTAATCCCCAACATCCTGGTCCTAATACTGTAAGTTTCATATATAAAATAACTCCTCTACCTGTTTATTCTCTGAAATTATTATACTATAATTTATTCTTACTGCCTAAAACTTTTATATTATGTTAAATTATGTAACATTTTTTAATATATTAACAAAAAAAAATATTTAGACATTTTGATAAAAAAAGAGAAATTAAAGGAGAATATAATGAATATTGGTAAAATTAATCAAGCAAATTTTCAAGCTCATATCAAACTAAAACCTTCTGATATAAGCAAAATAGCAATTGGCACTGGTGCAATGACTGTTGCTACAACAAGTATCGGCGAAGCTGGTTTATTAACAGCAGCAACAAATCAACACTCTGAGAATTTAACACCTGAAACAACAAAAAGTGCTGTTGAATTTAATAAAGAAGCTCTAGTTAGTAGCAATACAGACGAGAACCCTTTTAATAGAGAAGTCTCTAGCGAAGCGTCTTCTTTACCAGTGAGTTCAGGATTAGCAGGGGGATATACTTCTTCAGGAGCTTCAAATGCTATCTCTGCAGTAATTAATACAGACAAACTTGAAAAAATATCAGCTCCAACAGAATTATATAGTAATACACCAAAAGCTCAATTAGGTACAGCATTGTCAAGTATTCTTGCAACAGGTGCATTAGGTCTTTATTCTGGTAATGATATAATTAACAACACTGAAGTAAATGATTATACTGAAGCAATCGAAAAAGATAATAGCGATTTAGCTCAGTTAGCAAGTTATGCTTCAATTACTATTCCTCCTACAATACTTTCAGGAACATCAGATCTTTCAGAAGCAAAATCGTTTGAATTTATAGCAAAAACATTAGCTGGTGTCGATACAGAGGAAGAAAATCCTTCATAAATATAAAAAAACAATCTAGTGAAAAATTTTTCACTAGATTGTTTTAGGTAAAATATAATGAACATAACTCCTACTATAAATAATTATAGAATCAGCCGACAAAAATCTTTTAATACTACTCCTTGTTTTAAAAGATTAGGTAGTGCTGAATATATTTCATATAAAGCATCTAATGGCGTTGAATATTCTATAAGAGTAGCTTCTAATAAAATATTAGATTTTTTTCAATCAAAAAATAAAAAGAATTTAATAAAAAATATTGCCAATCTTACCCCAACAAGAAATCGTTTATTCTTAGAACAGTTAGCTGAAATTGCGAAACTATATGGTTCTAAAAAAATCATTGATGTAAATATTGAAGATAAAATTTTAGAATCTATTGCTCAAAACAATGAGTCTGCAATTTTTATCATGAATCATTCAAATCAATCACAAGACCCACAAATGTTAGCTGTTTTGAATTTATTGCTAGCTGAAGCTTATAAAAAAAATAATGTAGAAGAATTCCCATTACCAAAAATAATATTAAATGAAGATATTTTAAAAACAATGAATCCAACCAGAAGAAAAGCTTTTGAAAATTTTGGTGCTGTTGGTATTGATGCAGATGTTATAAATAGCGATAAAGGGGTAAACACAAAAGCTTTACTGCCTATAATAAAAGATTTTATCCGAAATAAAGCTAATATTTTTATTTTCCCAGAAGGTAGACTCGCAACAAGAAAAGATTTGGACTTTTCAAAAAGATTTCAAGCAGGAACAGCTCAACTTGTAAACAAAATTCTTGGAATAAAAAAGAAGGTCACCGTTGTACCTGTTGGATTTGCTTACGGAAAAGATGATAATAGCAATATTAATTCCATGTCCATAGGAACTCCAATAGTTTTTAAAAGAGAAGGAGAAAATACAACTTCATCTAAAGGCGATATTATAAATCATAAAGAATCTAAGTTATATAAATTTTTTAATAAAGAAAAAAACGCAGATGATGTTGTTATTACTAAAAATGGGGTTCCCGTTGAAAAAGAAGTCGCTTATAAATTTATTAAAGCAATATTGCGTGAAAATTTAGAAATAAACAGTAATATCGCAATAAAAAAACTAAATAATAATATCGAGGAATCTGAAGTGTTACTAATCTAAAAGTAAAGTTTTGTAACATTTTTCATAACAACAAGAATTTTAAATTATCAAAGTACTTTATATACATAGAGGGCTAAAATTTGACAGACAGAGAATACACATTAAAATATACAAATCATTTTTCACATAGGCTTAATCCTTTCAAAAGAGATTCTGAGACCTTAAATGTTGTTGGAGATTGCATAATTACAAACTATGAACCTAATGAATCCGATGGGCAAAAAAAAGGTGAAATAAGTATTTTTATGAATGATAATAAAACTATTATTAAAGAAGGAGAAGGAGCTTCGTTTTCAAAAAATCTTTCAGAAGCAGATTTTTCGAAGAAAAATTTCTCTTTAATTACTGAAATTGCAAAACTTGATGGTGATTCAAATAACCTTACATATCAAGATATCAAAAATATTGAAGATCTAGATCTAACAGGCTTTGAAATTGACTATATTGATACATCAGACCACAATGATGTTGCAACCATTGCTTGGATGAATGGTGATATATTAAGAATAGAAATAGAAAAACCTTTAGAATATATTAGAAATATTAAACCAGAATACGAACCTTACATAAAAACAATCAGCGAAGAAACTGGTTTCAGCAGTACTTTTATAAAACATATATTATCGACAGAAAATTTTATTTCTAAAGCAAAGGACATTGGTGATAACACTTTGACTATTGGCTTTGGTCATACAATTAAGGCACCACATAATAATAATTTTAAAAAAGGAGATGATATTAGTCTTGAAGAAGCTTTTGAATGGTTTAAACAAGATCTGTTAGATTATGAACATGCTGCTAAAGCGTCTTACGAATTGGCAAAAAAAAATTACCCCAAATATAAAAATTTACCGGATTATGATTCATTACCGAATTCATTAAAAGAAGCTATTATTGATATAGCTTATAACAGAGGCCCTAATAAACTTAAGGACATTGAGGCTTATAGATCCTTATTTGCAAATTTAGCAGAAGGAGAGAGTAATTATTGTTATGCAGCAGTTAGAACAAGACAAGAATTCAAAAATAAAGGTAAATTTACGAGTGGTTTAATGAAACGAAACGTATATAGATTTCTGTTAGCAATCAAAGATTTAAGTTCTCACGAAAAAATAGAAGCAATGAGAAAATTTGAAAATTCAGGCCAATATTACAGCAAAACAATACAAGCCCTTAAAAATAAAGGATTACATCTAGAAGCAAAAATGCTAAAACAAGATTGGAATTATGTATTGCAAAAAGCTAAGCTAACAATTAGTTAGACTATTCAAAGCTCTTCTTAAGACTCCGCAATTTTTTCTTAAAGTTTCTTTTGCTTCATCTAAAGTTAAATCACATTGAAGCATTAAAACAGCTTCCTTAACTTTCCAATTGCATTCTAGAAGAGTTTTCAGTGCAGTCGAAGCATTAACTTGAGCTATTTCAGAAACAATTCTAATAGCCCTGTCTTTAAGCTTCTCATTTGTTGGCATTAAATCTATCATAAAGTTTTCATAAGTCTTACCAATTTTAATCATTGCCCCTGTTGTAAGCATGTTTAAAACCATTTTTTGCGCTGTTCCTGCCTTCATTCTACTTGAACCGGCAATAACTTCGGGACCAACTTCTACACAAATTGCAATCCCTACTTCTTCCAACATGGCTGCTTTATGATTACATGTAATTGCAATTGTTTTAGCACCAATTTTATCAGCTTCTGAAAGCACACCTAATAAATACTTAGGATTTCCACTTGCTGAAATTGCAACACAAACATCTTTTTCTGTAAGAATCTGCGCATCCTCTGCACCTAAATCAAAATTATCTTCAGCACCTTCAACAGATAGCCTTAATGCAGAATCTCCACCAGCTATAAATCCTTGTACCATATCTGGACTTACACCAAATGTTGGAGGACACTCTGACGCGTCTAAAACACCTAGACGTCCTGAGGTACCAGCGCCAAAATAATACAATTTGCCACCTATAAGAAATTGTTTTGCTATAACGTCAATTGCACGAGCAATATTAACACTTTCATCTTCTACCGCACGAGCGACTATTTGATCTTCTTCATTAATTTTTCTTACGATATCAATTGTTGAAAGCAAATCAATATCTTTTGTATTTTCATTTCTAAACTCTGTAATAATATCACTCATAGCACACACCTTTCTTCTCTCTTATTCCCTCTCCTTAGGGAGAGGATTTGGGTGAGGGACCACCTTATTATCCTTTAAAACATATTAACTAAATTTGCCATTTCAATTGCAGATTTTGCTGCTTCAGATCCTTTATTACCAGCTTTTGTTCCTGCTCGTTCTATTGCTTGCTCTATATTATCTGTAGTAAGTACTCCAAAAATAACAGGAATACCTATATCAAGAGAGACAGAAGCCACTCCTTTTGATACTTCAGCACAAACATAATCATAATGCGAAGTTGAGCCTTTAATTACAGCTCCAAGAGTAATTATTGCATTATAGTTGCCTGTACTAGCACATTTTTTTGCTACTATGGGTATTTCAAAAGCTCCAGGACACCAAACCACATCAATATTGCTCTCATCAACTCCATGACGCTTTAATTCATCTATTGCTCCAGAAAGAAGTCTTCCACCAATAAATTCATTAAACCTTGAAATTACAATACAAAATCTTTCGTTATTAACTGTCAACAACCCCTCGAAAGTATTAACCATATTATCTCCTTAAAAACATTATATTAATATTATACATGAAATTTAAAATCATGCTAATATTAATTTATGCAAACAGGACAAATTTTAAAAATACATTCTGATTTTTATTATGTACAATCAGAAGAAAATATTTTTGAATGCAAACTTCGCCACGTTTTAAAGAAACAAAAGCAAAAAGTTTTTGTTGGTGATTACGTACAGTTTGCTGATGGAGCTATTGAAAAAATCTTACCCCGTAAAAATTATATAACTCGTCCGACTGTTGCAAATATTGACCAAGTTATAATTATTTCTGCGGTAAAAGAACCTGAACTAAATTTCTTACAACTCAATCGTTACATTGCATTTGCTAAGTACCACAATTTAAACACTGTATTATGTTTTAATAAAAATGACCTCTCAAATGACGATTCTATGATAGAAAAAGTTTTTAAAATATATGAACCATTAGGGTTTGACATTCTCTTTACTTCAGCGTTAGAAGGTTATGGTATTGAAGAGTTTAAAAAAATCCTTGAAAACAAAACCTCAGTTCTTTGTGGTGCATCAGGGGTTGGGAAATCAAGCCTAATAAATGCGGTAAGTGGAATTAATTTAAGAACAAAAGAAGTCAGTGATAAAACTGGGCGTGGAACACATACTACACGTCATTGTGAGATTATTGAAATAAATAAGAATTCTAGAATTGTTGATACACCGGGGTTTAGTAACTTGAAATTTGACTTCCTTTTACCTTTGGATGTTGATACCCTTTTTGTTGAAATGATTCCATTTAAGGGAATGTGTAAATTCCAAGATTGTTTACATATAAATGAAACAGATTGTGCTATAAAAGCTCATTTAGGTGAAATTGACCTAACACGTTACGAAAGTTATATTGCGTTTGTTGAAGAAGCTAAAGATTATAAAGAAAAAGTTAAATATCAAGGAATTAAAACAGAATCTTCTCAGAAAAAAACTCACGATAAAGTTGCTGTAAAAATAAGCTCACGCAAACGTCAAAGTGCAAGAAATACACAAAAACAAAATGTTTATAAGGACTTAAACGATGAAGAACTTAATTAATTTAGTTGATAAAAAGCTTGACGAATATCTTCAAATAACTTATCCAGAAGAAATTTTTAAAGCAATGAAATATACATTAATGCTACCAGGGAAAAGACTTCGTCCTGTCATGTGCCTTGAAACAGTTAGAATGTTAAATGGTGATATAAGCAAGGCATTGCCTACTGCATGCGCAATTGAGATGCTCCATGCTCAAAGCCTTATTCATGATGACTTACCTTGCATGGACAATGACGACTTCAGACGTGGAAAACCTTCTAACCATAAAGTTTTTGGGGAGGCAAATGCTGTTCTTGCTGGTGATGCATTGCTTACTTTTGCACCACAATTAATAATCGAGAAAACCCAAGAACTACCACCTGAAACGGTTTTAAAACTTGTTCATGAATACACAAAATTTGCTGGAGCCTATGCACTTATTGCTGGACAAGTAGTTGATATCGAATCTGAAGGTGGTAAATTAACGCTTTCTGCCAAAGAAACTCTCGATTTTATACATTTAAACAAAACTGCCGCTTTATTTAGACTTGCTATTCGTTGCGGTGCTATTATTTCTAGAACTGATGATACTGTTTTAAATGAATTAGATAAATTTGCTAAAAAATTTGGACTTGCTTTTCAAATCTATGATGATATTATGGATGAAATTTCAACATTTGAAGAGCTGGGAAAAACTATTGGCAAAGATAAAAATTCTGGCAAACTAACTTACGTATCCCTTTATGGTTTAGATGAAGCTAAGAAAAAATTCGAATTGCTAATAAATGATTGTTATGCTATAGTTGAAAAATATAATTCCACGATATTTAAAGATATTTTAAACAAACTGAGAGACAGAATTTTAGGAGTATAAATGAATTTTGGTTGGATTTACGGCACAGGTTATGAAGCACTAATTATTGGAATTTCTGCAGTAATAATAGCTCAAGTTTTAAAGTTTTTCGTACATTTAATATGGAAAAGAAAAGTTGATTTAAGGCTATTTACTACTACAGGTGGAATGCCTAGTTCTCATTCTGCGGGTGTTATTGGTCTTTCAACAACAGTTGGTCTTATCTGTGGATTTAGTTCCATAGAATTCGCAATGGCCTTTGGATATGCATTAGTTGTAATGTATGATGCAGCAGGTGTTCGTCGTGCAGCTGGAAAACAAGCAGCTTGCTTGAATAAAATCATAATGGATATTTATAAGCAAGAGCTAAAAGAAGCTGGCGGTAGATTAAAAGAACTTCTTGGCCATACCCCAATGCAAGTTTTAGCTGGCGCTGTTTTTGGTGTGATTTACTCTTATTACATGCATATATTATTTGCAACATTTGTAAAATAATCAATACTGTTTTGTAAACAAATATAAACATTAAAAACACTTGATATAACTAATTTTCAGAGTTATTTACAAATTAATCAAGTTAAAATAGGCAATTTTTTATAATTATATGTTTTTATTATAGTATGGTTATGAAAGTAGGAAATATACATCCAGTTTTGTTTAAAGCTTCTCAGCCAGTTTCAAAACCGGACAATAAATCAACAACTAAGCTTGAAAATAAAGAGTTACAGTCTGTAACTCCAAATTATAATGTTAAGTCACAACAGTTACAATCTATAATTCCAGGCTATAATGTTCGAATTCCTCAGAAATATAATCTATTAGGTATTGATAAATTAAAAAATGGGTTAGAAGTTCATTCTTATAAATTGGCAAACGGATACCGTGTTACAATCGTACCAATGGAAGGTTCACCTACAACCGTTAAAAACTATGTAAATGTAGGTTCTATGAATGAAACTGATGATATAAAAGGGATTAGCCATTTCTTAGAGCACATGGCATTCAATGGTACAAATGGAGAAAATGGATATATTAAATTAGATGTAGGTGATTCATTCAAAAAAATTGATAATTTAGGTGGGTGGACGAATGCTAGCACAAACTATGCAATTACTGATTATGTAAATTCAACTCCAATGCTTGAAGAAAAAGATCTAGAGGAGCAAATAAAAATTATTGCTGGTATGACAGAAGATTTAGCATTAACTCCTGAAATGATAGAAAAAGAAAAAGGCCCAGTTTGCTCAGAAATAAATATGATACTTGACCGCCCACAAACAATCGTTTTTGATCAAACTGTTAGAACTTTATTTAATATACAAAGTTCAGCTGATGAGCTTGTGGGTGGAAGCACACAACATATCAAAAATTTAACAAAAGAAAAAGTTAAAGCTTATTATGATAAATATTACACTCCTAATAACATGAACTTAGTAATTACGGGAGATGTAAATCCTCAGAAAGCAATAGAACTAGTTGCTAAAAATTTTCATTCAAAAAAGAAACAAACAGAAAAGACGTTTGAAACAAAACTAAATCCAATAGAAAAAACAACACGAAAGGACTTTATTACAGACAAAGCTCGTTCGACTGAAATTGTATTAGGATTTGCAGGACCAAATTCTAATGATAGTAAATCTAGCGTCATATTTGATATATTAGCAGAACATTTAGGCTCTGTTGAAGTTGGGTTTAACAAAGAATTTAGAAAAATAAATGCCAGAAATGATTATGGAATAGAAAAGATTAGTAATAATCCAAATTCTCCAACTATGCTTTATTATGGAATTACTTGTAGCGACCAAAATTCTGAAAAAGCTTTAAAAATTGCTTTTGATAAAATTTCAGCACTAAAAGCTCCTTCAGAAGAAAATCTCAAAATAATAAAAGAAAGATTATTGCAAAAACATAATAATTCTCTTCAATATTCTTCGTTTATAAATAGCAGAATTGGAAATGGAATTCTTGATGGAACTCCTGAATTATTAAAAGATTACGAAAAAATAATTGAAAATATTACTGTAGAAGATTTAAATCAATTTATAAAAAAATATTACAATTTGAATAAAGCTGCAGTAACATTAGTACATCCTGAAACAAATAGCGAAAGTATTATAAAAAATTATAAAGATGCTTCTACTTTAAATTTCAAAGGTAGAGCTCCTATTAACACAAATAAAATCTCAGAAACTACTTTAGAAAATAATTATAAAGTTGCTCAGTATGAAACAAACAATGAAAACATGTATTTTAATATTACGCTAAAACATCCAGTAGCAAAAGACTTTAATGCTGCAACAAGAATTGTTTTAGATGAGTTATATAGCATGGGTACAGAGTTTTCAACAGAAGATGAATTTGATAAATATAAAGAACAAAACAATGTAGCCCTTTCTTGTGGAGTTGGGATTAATGGAATTGATATTTTTGGATTTTCTAACCAAAATAATTTCATAAAAAACATAGAAAAAGCTAAAGAATTATTGTACAATCCAAGACTAACTCAAAGTGATTTTGATGAAGCAAAAAATAAAATTAAAGACTCTATTCTTAGACGTAAAGATACTGCAACAAGCACCTATGCTACCTATGAATCAGAAAGAAATCCTTATTACGTTTCAAGAGAAAAACTCTTAAAAGATTTAGATAAATTAACATTAGATGAAGTAAAAGAATACCACAAGTATATTTTAGCAAATTCAACTGGTATCATTTCTTCTAATGTGCCAACCAATAATTCAAGCATAAAAAAAGAAGCATTGAGTCAATTTAGCACTTTAAAGCAAGTTAATCCTTATGAATACAAAAAAGACAGCATATATAAAACAAATGAAAAAGCAAAGGTTCTAACAAAAGAATCATCTGATTCACAAGCCGATATTTCACAAATTTACAAATTTAAATTTGAAGAAAATACAAAAGAATATGCACTGTTAGAAATAATGAATACACTGTTATCATCATCTTCCTCAATAGGCTTATTTAATACGCTTAGAGAAAAGGAACACTTAGCTTATTCAGTATATTCAACTTACGACAGAATGGGTGATTGCGCGGAACTTTCTTGTAATATTTTAACAACAACTGATAATAAAGAAATCGGAGAATTTAGTTATGATAATGTGCAAAAATCCATAAAAGGCTTCCACAGACAAATAAATTCATTACTAAATTCTGAATACACCGACGAAGATTTAGAAAGTGCAAAACGAACATTTAAAGCAATGTTATTAAATAAGGAGGGTATCCCTTCTAAACTTGATGCATTAAACAATGGTCTAGACTCTCTTGAAGGTATTGATTTTGAAAACAAACTCTATGATGAAATAGATAAAATCACAAGAGCTGATATCGATAAGTTTGCACAAAAAGTATTTAAAAACCCACCAGTTTATTCAATAGTAGCAAGCAAAGATACGCTCAATGCAAATAAAGAATTTTTCAAAACATTAGAATTTTAGTTTGAATTATTTAGAATAAACTTCTTTATGCCAATTAATATAAAAATAAATCGCTAAAATTAAATACACTCCCCACATAATAACAGTTGAAAGAACTGGCTCTCCTGTCAGTGCTACCTTTATCCACATTGCTAAAGATAGAGTATTCACAAACATCCAAAAAATCCATTGCTCAATAGCTCTACGTACTGTTAAATACATTCCGCCTATTGAAAAAACAGTTGTAGTACTATCTAATAGAGGATGTCCGTCCTTTAAATAAAGAAGTAAATAATAAATAACAAAACTAAAAACAATTAATATAAAAATCAAAATTGTTAATTCTCTTGCAGATAATGAAATTTTTAAAATCTCATTTTTATCTTTTTTTAAATGCCTATTCCATTTGTAATATCCTAAAATTTGCATTGGAATATAATACCCTGCATATAATAAAAGATTTCCCCACAAAGCATTTTGAAAAGATAAATAACTGTAAAAGCTTGAACCTATGATTCCAAAAATATAACAAATTGGAAATCCTTTGCCTGCAAAAAAAGTATAAGTTATACCACATATAGCTGAAATGATTGCAATATAACTATCACTATGTAAAATTCCATTAATAATTATAAAACTTAATATAAAAAATAAGCTTAATCTCTCAATAAAATTTAAAATTTTTGTTTTATTATTGTTCATAATTATGTTATCTTATAAAAATAAATGAAAGTAAATTATCAAAATAATAGGGATATATCCTTTAATGGATTTTTAAACAACAAAATTTTAAAAAAAGGGCTCGAATTTGCTTCTGAAAACGGAACTTTGTTTGCAGCGACAACAACCCTTGCTTTGTCAGGAATTCGTCCGTTAGCAATTCTAGCAACGCCTAAAACTGATAAAAAAAATAAACAAGTTGCATGTGCTAAATCACTTACATCTTCAATTAACGGTTATCTTATTGCTTTAATATGTTCACTTCCTTTATCTAGAGCTATAAAAAGAATTGACAATAAACCTAAAGAATTCTTAAAAAAAGAAACAATACAGATATTAAAAGATAGTAACAAAACACTAACTGAATCAAAAGCTTATTCATTGGCTACACAAACTTTCAAACTTGGCTTAGGCTTATTAATAGCGGCTCCTAAATCTGTTTTAACAGCACTAGGTATGCCATATCTTTTAAATATTATAGAAAACAATAATGAAGGATTGAATAAAAAAAATACAAACAATATTACTAATTTTAAAGGCAAAAACAATTTATCCAAGGGAATTGGAAAAATTTTAGACAATAAAAATTTTCAAAAATTTGTAGATAGATTTAAAGATACTAATTTTCCTTTACATATCGTTGCAACAACAGATATTATTTCAACAGGAGTCTTTATTAATCAAGCAAATAAAAGCAAAAATATTCAAGAAAAAGACAAACCAGCTTTAATATACAACTCAATAATATCAACTGTATTAAGCATATTATCCACATATACCATTGACGGCTTAACAAAAAAACAAACAGATGAGTTTATAAAAAGATATAAAATCGCTAACAAAAAAGATCCAAATCTTGCTAAACAAATTGAAGGAATTAAAATTGCCAAACCAATACTAATAGCAGGAATCGTCTACTATATTCTTATACCGATTGTATCAACTTTTTTAGCTGATAGGATTAAAATTAATTCTAAAGAAGCTTAAATATCAAGATCTAAGCCTTCATTTTCAGCAGCAATCTCAATCATACGATAAGATAGATATGCACCCAAAGCTACAGCTTTAAGATCGATACCTTCATCATATTTTGCAACTTCTAAAATAGCAGTATTTACTTCTGGATTTTCCTCTTTTAAATACTGTACCATATTTTTTCTCCAAGCTTGAACATCTTGAAATACTTCACTAAAAATTTCTGATGAAATTTCTTCGGTTATGATTGGTAACATATACTCTTTCTCCTATTTTCTAAATTATATACTAATATAGGATTTGACTCAATACATTAAATATACTATGAAACTTTTTTTGATTTTTTCTTCTTTTTCTTTTTGTCGTTATCTAAATCTAATTGAACTTCACCATCAGTAATATTTCTTCCGATAAACTTTTCAAGTTCAGCTCTTGCAGTATTAAACTGATAAAGAGTATTATAATAATTCAACATTGAATTTTGGTATTGAACTTGCGCCTCTTTTAATTCGACAGGATTACCGACACCAACTTTATATCTACCGTATGAAAGTTCATAATTTTCTTTAGCTTGTTTCAATCCTAAAAAAGCTACAGGTATGGAGTTTTTACGCTCTAACATTCCATAAAAAGATTGTTGTATTTCATAATAAATATTATTTTTTGTATTGGAAGCCATCGCTTGCTCTCTTGTATGCAAAGCTTTTGCTTCTTTTATTTCATTTCTTATAAGCATGCCATTAACAGTTGGAAAATTTAAATATCCCCCAAAATTATAACCATAATTTGATGTCCAAGAACGACCACCAATTTGATATTGACCTTCTACTGTTAAAGTAGGAAAATATGATTTTTTAACAAGTTTTACATTTTGACGAGCTTCTTCAACCTTTACTTCTGCAAGTTGAAATTCAGGTCTAGATTCTCTTGCAATATCAATAGCTTGATTTAATGAAATATCACAAGGATTGTATCTTAAATTATCAGAAATTCTATAACGATTTGTATAAGGTAATCCCATTGCATTATTTAGTTTAGCCATAGCAATTTCTACAGCATTTTCTGCTTGAATAAGTAACAATTTAGAATTACTCAAATTAACTTCAGCTATAGTTACATCAACTTTTGGAGAAGTTCCAGCTAAATAAAAAGCTTTTGCTTGATTATAGAATGCTTCATAGCGAGATACCATTTCTTCTGCAACTTTTCTAGATTCTAATGAATATTGTAAGTTATAATAAGCCTTTTTTACTTCACAAACAACATCATTTACGGTTCCAGTAAGAGTAATTTTGTAGCCTAAATTATCAAGTTTTCTAATCGTTACAAGATTTTGTGTAACCCCAAAATCATATAATAATTGAGATGCAGATATTTGGCCTAAAACATAATAATTAAAAACCAAGTTTTGCCCCAACGCATCAGACAATTGTAATTGTTTAATTTTAGTATAACCAGTCTGCCAGCTTAATTGAGGAAAATAAGCTGACCATGCCTGTTTTATCCTTGCATCAGAAGCAAAAACATCTTGTAAAGCTGCTTGTATACGAGGATTATTACCTAAAGCACAACGTAGACAATCTTCTAAAGATATGTCCATAACCTCTTCAACCCCACCTTTAATAACCAAGGTGCCAGAAGAAGAATCTTCAATCTTTGGTTCAACATCCTTACTATCAGGATATTCTTCTTTTATGATTTCATTTCCAAGTTTTGTTTTATTATCTTTTGACCAAAATGCAGCAGTGACTGAATTTTGAAACAAAGAAAATATTATTAAAAATATTGTTAAATACTTTATTTTTTTCATTTAATTTTTATTCCTTAACCTCTGGATATATTCTGCAGATTTCTCTTTCATTACATTTGTAGCAACAAAAAATGCTGGAACTAAAATACTACCAATAAATGCAACTGCCATCATGCCACCAAATACAGATACACCTATCGAATGTCTACTACCTGCACCTGCACCTTGCGCAAAAACTAAAGGAAGTAAACCTAATATAAATGCGATATTAGTCATCATTACCGCACGAAAACGCAATTTTGCAGCTTGCATTGCTGCTTCACGATAACCTAACGCATCTTTTCCTTCCATTGCGTCTTTTGCAAACTCAACAATCAGAATAGCTTGTTTAGTACTCAATCCTATCAACATAACCAAACCAACTTGAGCGTAGATATCTAAAGCCAATCCTGATACATACTGTAAGAACAAAGCTCCTAAAAGCGCAATAGGTGAAATCATCAATACTGCAACAGGTAGTGTCCAACTTTCATAAAGCGCTACCAAGAACAAATAAACAAATGTAAGCGCCATTGCAAGAATTGGACCTATTTGACCAGCAGAATTCTTTTCTTGTAAAGATGTTCCAGACCATGCATACCCCATGTTTTTAGGTAATACTTCTGTTGAAATATCTTCTAATGCTTTCATTGCTGTACCAGAACTTACACCATTTGCAGGTGTACCATTAATAGTAATCGCTGGATATAAATTAAACCTTGTTAACTTATACGGTCCAACAACATTCTTAGTTGTTATTACAGATGTAATTGGCAACATTTTACCCTGATTATTTTTTACATAAATTTTATTTAAATCCTGTAATGTTGCACGATAAGGAGCATCCGCTTGCATATATACACGATAAACTCTACCATATTTGTTAAAGTCGTTTATATAAGTCGCACCAAATTGTGCAGCTAAAGTTGAATATATTTCAGAAATAGATACTCCTTGAGCCATTGCTTTTTCAGCCTCAACATTAACAACAACTTGTGGTAAAGAAGATGTAAATGAAGAATAAAGACTCGCAAAAGCACTACTTCCTCTTGCTTTTGCCATTAAAGCTTGAGCTTCAGCAAACAATTCATCAGAAGATCTGTCCCCTTTATCAAGCAACTGATATTCAACACCACCAAACATCCCCATACCACTAATAGAAGGTGGTTGTGATGTGAACGATATCGCTTCAGTAGTTTTAGCTGTAATTGCATTAATTTGACTCATTATACTTTGGACAGATAATTTTTTAGATTTACGCTCACTCCATGGTTTTAATCTTGTTACAATAAAAGCTGTATTTTCGCCATTAAAACCATTTACTTGAATTAAACTTTCAACGCCTGGGATTTTTTCGATTTCAGTTGAAATTTTTTCTGCAACCTTACCAGTTCTTGACAAAGTAGCCCCATCTGGTAGTTGTACTTGAGTAAACAAAGCACCTTTATCTTCATCAGGTAAAAATCCTGTTGGACAAATCTTAAACATCACAAGAATAAATAACACTATACCTAAAAGAACTGATATTGTTTTTTTAGGTGACATTACAAAATAATGAACAGCTGATAAATATTTTTCTCGAATACTATCAAACCAGTTATTAAATTTTTCAATAAATTCAAAATCATTTTTTTCTTCACCAGACTTTAAGATGGTAGCACAAAGCGCTGGTGATAAAGTCAAAGCTACGACCGTTGAAAGCCCAATTGATGTTGCAATACAAACTGCAAATTGCCTAAACATTTGTCCAGTAATACCTGTCATAAAAGATACCGGAACAAAAACAGCCATCAACACTAGAGATGTAGCAACAACAGCTCCAAATACTTCTTGCATAGTTATTTCTGTTGCTTCACGTGGGGACTTTCCTTCCTGAATATGCCTTTGCGTGTTTTCTAAAACAACAATAGCATCATCTACTACCAATCCTACGGCCAAAACTAAACCAAATAGAATCAATAAGTTGATCGAAAATCCTAGCATTGCCATAAATATGAACACGCCTATAAGCGAAACAGGTATTGCAAAGAAAGGAATTAAAGAAGCTCTAGCTGTCCCTAAGAATAAATATGTTACAGCACTTACAAGAATAATAGCTAAAATTATAGCACTTATAACTTCATGAATAGCCTCTCTAACAAATTCTGTATTATCAAACTGAACATTATAAACTAAATCATTTGGGAAGCTTTTACTTAACTCTGCCATTTTTGCTTCTACTCTATTGACTAAATCAATCGTATTTGCTTCAGGTAACTGAGCAACTGAAAGCATTGCAGCAGGTTTCCCCTTTACATTCGCAGTAGATGAGTACATTTCCGCTCCGAGTTGAACCTTAGCAACATCACTTAGCTTAACATTAGAACCATCCCTATTAGATTTTACAATAATATTTTCAAATTCCTCTACTGTTTTTAATCTACCTTTTGTACGAAGAGTAAATTTCATTTCTTGAGGATTTGCCATTGGCTCAACACCAATATTACCAGCTGGAGATTGAATATTTTGAGCATTTACTGCGTTACTTATATCGGCAGTTGAAACCCCCAAACTAGCCATTTTATCTGGTTGTAACCATATTCTCATAGAATAATCACCTGCACCAAAGATATTTACTGTACCACAACCTTTAGTACGTGCAATTTCATCTTTAATAAACATTTCTGTATAGTTTTCTAAAAACAATGCGTCATAAGTACCATTTGGTGATGTTAAGGCTATCATTAGACACCCAGGCCCACCTGTTGATTTACGCACAGTTAGCCCATAACGCCGAACTTCTTCTGGTAAACGTGGAGTCACTAGCTGTAATCTATTTTGGACGTTAACCAATGCCATATCGGCATCTGAACCGACTTCAAAATACAAAGTTAATTTATATGATCCGTTGCTTGATTCTGAAGACATGTAAATCATGTTTTCAATCCCGTTTAGTTGTAACTCAACGGGAGCAGCAATTGTTGATGTTATTACATCAGAACTCGCACCACTATAATTTGCAGTAACAATAACTTGTGGTGGAGTAATTGACGGATATTCTTCTAGTGGCAATGTTGTCAGTGAAATTAAACCCGCTAAAATAATCGCTAAAGATATTACTATCGCAAATTTTGGTCTTTTTATAAATAAATTCCCTGCCATATTTACCTTCTATCTATATACCCAATGTTTTTTTAACTTTCTCAACAAAAGATTCTTTCTTTGGAGCAGTATTTTCTGCTTGAATTTTATCAACAATTTTTACAGGTTTACCAGGTATAACTTTTTGTAATCCGCTGGTAATAATAGTATCACCCTCATTTAAACCTGATGAAATTATCCATTTACCATCCTCTGTTTGTCCACCAGTTTTTATATAATTCATTCTAGGAAGACCTTTCTCATCAATTACATACACAAACCGTCCTTCTTGATTCTCCATGGTAGCTGTCTGAGGAACTGCTGGTAAATTATCTTTAGAACGAGAATAAATGATTATTCGTCCAAAATCACCTTGAATCAACTGATCTTTAGGGTTAGGGAAAGTCGCTCTTAATGTTATAGTACCAGTTGTTTCATCAATTTTATTATCATAAAAATCCTGTGAGCCTTTTAATTCATACTTTAGGCCAGAATTAAATATAAATTCAACATCTCTTGCAACATTAGCAGCACCATCAACTCTTGTAAGCTCTACAAAATCTTTTGAATCTAAAGGGAAAGTAACATACATTGGATTTGAACTATTAATTGTAGTTAAGGCGCCACTTAAAGAATTAACAAAGTTCCCTACAGTAACTGCTATTATCCCAACTCTACCATCAACAGGAGCTTTCACCTTAGTATATCCAAGATTTCTTTGAGCATCTCTATAAGCACTTTCTGCACTTTCAACTTGAGCGTCATAAGCATTTGATTGAGCTAAAATGTTATCGTATTCAGAACGAGCAACGTAATCTTGCTTTACTAATTCTTCATAACGAGCTAACTGTTTTTTATAATAATCAGATTGAGATTGTGCATTATCCAAATCTGCTTTTGCTTTGTTTGCAGCATAAACATATTCTTGAGGCTCTATTTCAAACAAAACTTGTCCAGCTTTAACATAATCACCCTCTTTAAAATAACTTCTTGTCAAATATCCACTAATACGGGCTAAAACTTCTACTCTATATTTGGCCATAACTCTAGCTGGAGCTTCGTATTGTCTTGTTACATTAGCAACATCAACCTTCGCCACAGTAACAATAGGAGTGGCTGATTTCGCACGAGCTTTTTCTCCCATAGATTTATTCCAATAAGAAGAAAACATTCTTCCTAAAATTGCAATCAAAGCAACTGTTAAAATAATTATAATTATTTTTCTCATTCTCTCTCCGTTAAAATCCCTGTTCAAATATTAAAACAATTCTAAAAACATTCTAGAACAAAAATAACACAAGAAAAACAAAAAGTGAAGAATTATCTAACCTGCTATTGCTCTTTTGTTTAATGTAGCTGGATCCGCAATTGCAGTTGTATAAATTTCAAAATTATTATCAGGAGAAAAGTATTTACGCAAAGCCATGCGGTTTGTCACTTTTTCATAACAAACATACGAATCAACATTATCCTTAATATAGCCAGCAAAAATCCTTTGCTTGTGGGACAATTCATAGTCCTTCAAATTTTTGACGATATACATATACCTATATTATATAACATCGTTATACCTATTAGCACAAATTAATCACAAAACTTTACAATTAACCTTAAAAACTCTGCTTATGTTAATAAAACCTAAATTTTCATAAATAAAATGTTACAAAACTTCACATTTGATAAAAAAAAGGCAATTTTTTATTGTTTAAATACTTTATATATACATAAGAGATATATAAGAGAGAAAATCCCTAATAAAAACAAAAATGAAGAAAATGTAATCTTCTTTCTTTGTTCTCTTTGCAATGCAAAGTATTAAATAAAATAGGAGTATATTATTATGGC
>JAFUMP010000032.1 GCA_017482685.1 bacterium
CGCTCCTAAATCTTTAAGAAAATTCTTCAAAAAACATGATGAAATATTTAAAGATAAAGTTGGAAAATTAGATTTTAAAGTAGATGATTATATTAAAAAAATTGATAATTTCCCAAAAGATGAATACTATGCATACAAAAATTTTGGTACAGCCATTGCAACAGTCGGAGGCGGAATCTTTTCTTCTAATATCGTAACACCTATTATAAGAAATGAAATGGCGTCTAATATGCAAAAAAATTATATCAACAACAAAAAAACTTTTGAAAAAAAACAACCTGTTATAAAGTCACAAGGTTTACGCATTTAGGTTTTCAAGTATATTAAAAAAAAAGAAAAACCCCACTTTCGAAAAAGTCGGGTTCGGAATCTTTGTTAATAATTCCTCATGTGTGTAGAAGGTTAGTGTGTAGGTTGTATGAAAGGTTGTGTGTTATGTTTTTGTAATTAATTTTTGTTTTGTATTGCTTACATATATATAAAGTATTTAAGTTTTATAAAATTGCACAAATTTAAAATATTGTTACAAAACTTAATATTACTCCCTTTTAAAAACAAAAAACGTGTAATTGAAGCATAAAATATCATACTATTTTTTATTATTAATTTATGCTAGGATTCAGATATGAGTTTGATTAATATTTTAAAAAAGAAAAACCGTACAGCATTATTTACCACTCCTAGCCATGATGGTAAATTTTGTATATTCCATAAATTTTATCAATGGTATAAAGCTGATATTTCAGAAATTGATGCACTTAATCCAGAAAAAGGTCTTGAAGAAGCTGAAAAAAAAGCATCTCAAATTTATGGCACAAAATACACAAAATTCTTAACTAATGGTTCTACAAGTGGTATAATTTCTGCAATACTAGCGTCTTCCCCTAAAAAAATTCTTATATGGGAAAATGCACATCCTTGCCATAAAAACGGTGCTGAGTTATCTAATGCTGAAATAATTGAATACAAGTTACCTCTTGATAACGAACTTGGAGTATATAAAGCTATCACTGTTTCTGAAGTTAAATCTTTAGTAGAAAAACATCATCCTGATACGCTCTTGATAACTTCACCAACATACGAAGGGTTCGTTGCCAAGGTAGATGAAATAGCCGATTTTTGTCATAAAAGTAACATAACTTTAATTGTTGATGAAGCCCATGGTGCATTATATCCATTTAGTAATGATTTACCAATATCAGCAGTAAAGTATGCCGATTTTACGGTTCAATCTTTGCATAAAACTGCAGGTGGAATCAATCCAACAGCGCTTTTACATTCAAACAAGATCGATCCAACAAAAGCACTAAGCAAAATTAACACCACATCACCTTCTTATCCAATGCTTGCTACAATTGAAGCTAATATTAAATTCTTAAATTCTTCAAGAGGACATAAATATATTAGAGAACTACTTAAAAATATAAAATCTCTTGGTGTTGAGCAATTAAATGATGACCCTACAAAAATTCTTTTAAAAGGTGGCTTTAAACTATCGAAAAAACTCTTTGAACAATATCACATTGAAGACGAGCGAACAAATGATAAAACAACAATGCTTTTATGTGGCATAGGAACAGATAAAAAGAAATTAGAACGATTAAAAAAAGTCCTAAATAACTTGAGATCTTAAATCTTCTTTTTTATAAGCTGCAACTGCAAGTTTATCACAGCGTTCATTATACTCATGACCAGCATGACCTTTTATCCATTCTAATTCTATGTCATGATCTTTTTTTGCAGAAATTAAGCGTTTCCATAATTCCATATTTGGAACAGGTTTATTATCAGATTTTCTCCAGCCTCTAGCAACCCAGTTATCAAGCCATCCTTTTTCTAAAGAATCTACAACATACTTGCTATCAGAAACAATACGAACCTTACAAGGCTTTTTCAAAGCTTCTAACCCAACTATTACAGCCAAAAGCTCCATTTGGTTATTTGTAGTGTTCTGATACCCTTCTGAAAAGACTTTTTCATGCTTAATACCATTAGAATCTATATGAACTAAAATTGCGCCGTATCCACCTTTGCCAGGATTACCACTACAAGCCCCGTCTGTATATAATGTAACTTTTATCTTCTCATTCATAAATTTATACTAACAAAAACAAAGGGAATTGAAAACTTCAATCCCCTTTGTTTGTTATAAATCTTTCTATTACGCTGCTTGAATTTCAGAAATAAGATATTTAGCAACCCATTCAAAATCTTTATTATCAGAAGCTGCTTTTCTTAAATATTCAACAGAAGCTTCACCAATTCTTATAAGTGTCATAGCTACAACACCACGCTTAACACCTCTAACACTTTGTAATTTTGTTACAAGCTCTGGAACTACAGCTGAGCCTTGTGCAACAAGTTTATTTTCTAATTGGTTTTTTGTTATATTATCAGCAGTTTCTAATTTACAAAGAATTTCGTCTACTAAATGCATATCTTTCTCCTTCATTAAAAATTTCTTTCAGTATTCATATTATAGATTAAATTTTTTCAAAAACTCGATTTCTTTACTTAATCTTTATATGAAAATAAAGATTTGCTCAAACAAGCTATTCAAAGGGGGTTTAGCGATAATTTAACTCATAAATGTAACAAATTGTAACACTATCCTCTAAAAAGTGTAAAAAATACAAATTTTTTGTTTTTTATAGTAGAATATATTAGAAAATAGTTTAGTAAATCTGAAATATAAAGGAGGCACATGAATTGGCAGTAATTTCATCTTCAATTGACGCTTTAGAAGAGCAAAAACTTGATAAAGTTAATCTTGGACAACACGTCCTTGCAGAGTTTTTTGAATGTGATTCAAACGTTCTGAATAATATTGATAAAGTAGAAAAGCACATGGTTGATGCTGCATTAGAATGTGGTGCTACAATCGTACAAAAATGTTTCCACATGTTTAACCCTTACGGAGTTAGCGGTGTTGTTATTATTTCAGAAAGTCATTTGGCAATTCATACTTGGCCAGAATTAGGTTATGCCGCTGTTGATTTATTCACATGCGGTACAAAATGTGACCCAAAAGTTGCTTATGAGTTTTTAAAGAAAATGTTTAACTCTAAAAAAGCTTCTTTTACAGAGCTTAAAAGAGGCATGATTGATAGAGAAACTCTTAAATTAGCTGAACAACCTTTTGAAGTTGCAGAACAATTCGAAGGCTAATCATAAATTTAATAAAAAAAGGATGTCTAACTTTTGTTAGGCATCCTTTTTTACAATTATTTAATTAAAGCTTGAACGGCTTTAAAATGTTCATGCTTAGATGTTTTTAACAATTCAAAAAGAATCATCTCTGTTGTTTTTATACTAGCTCCATTTGTTTTCATAACATCTAATGCAGACAAGTATTCATTTTCAGCTCTACTACCACAAGCATCAGATACTACTGTAATATTATAATTTTCAGCTAATAATGCAGCTACAGTTTGATGAACACAAATATGGGTTTCAATCCCTAAAACTATTATTTGATTACGATTTGACTCTTTTATAGCCTTTAATAAATCATCATTGTTTAATGCGTTAAAATCATCTTTTACAAATATTTGAGCATTATATTTTAAGTTTTCAATAGTTTCACCCAATCCTTTTGGATATTGCTCAGTCACAAGTAAGGGTATATTTAATAAATTAGCTGCCTTTGACAATATAGAAGCTTTTTTTTCTAAAGATTCTTTATTAAAAACTGCATTTAAAAGTTTTTCTTGTATATCAATAATCAAAAACAAACAATTATCTTGGTTAATTATCACAATTATTACTCCTTTTATACTCTAAAATAAATTGTTCCAATAAATCTTCTAATAAGCCAGCTTCAAGCTCTTCTGGCTCTAGTGTTATTCTTTTTGCATCAATAACATCCGCATCTTTTTGAAAAGTAATGTCAATATTAATTTTCGAAAACCCTGGACTTGTAATACGTAAGCTACTATTAGAATATTTGCCCTTTATATAAAAAGAGCCATAACCCTCACCAGTACCCTGACCTAATGTAGTCCCTGATAATTGATTTTCATACTTTTGCTGAATATGATAAAAAACTGGAGTTACAACTTGTTCTATTTTTCGTCCAAATTCTTGTTTAAACATTTTAAAATTTGAATAAGGAGAAGCTGAACCTTGAATCATGCTTAACGAATTTACAGGATTTGAATTCTTATTTACAATACTTTTATCAAAATTTATTGCCTCATGAAGCTTATTTAAAGCCTCATTTATAAGTTGTTCACGTTTTTGATTTGATATCGTACAAAGCCCAATGTATACTTTTTCCTGAAATTGCTCTGAAATTTTTGTCCAAAGTTTTTGTGCAGAATCCATATTTATATCAAACATTAGTAAAAAATACTTATTAGGAGCATAATTCATTAAAATATCATTTTTCCTAATATTATTTAAAATAGTAGATTCAATAACGTCCGAATGAAGAAGATACTTCGTTTTTTCATTCGGCGCAATTGCACCAAACACAGCTTTTTTATATCCACCTTGAATCTCTTCAAGCTTCTTATCTAAAATATAATTGTAATCTAAATAAACATCATTATGTTGCGCTAAAACTTGTTTTTTTACTAAAAGATCTCGATATTGCTTATTCTTTTCCAACAATCCAGAAATGCTCATAGCTGGTATCATCCTAGCTCTAAACTCAGAATCAGATATTAACAATGGCATAAAATCAAAAGCACCTAGGCGAAAACATTTCTTTTTAAAATTATCATCTTCATTATAAGCCATAACAATAATTGGTGTATTAATAAAAATTTTCAACAAATCCAGTGTTTTTTCTTGAGAATTTTCACTATTTACTATTAGAACAGAAGATTCTAATAAATGTATTTTTTCAGGAATAGCATCAAAATCATAAAGAAAAAGCTCATCACTTTTTCTAAGCTCAAGCTTTGTCTTTAAATATTCAAAAAAATCTGAATCATCAGAAATTAAAACAATCTTACTTGACATTAATCTCCCTAAAACTAAGTTAATTCTGAGATCAAGAGTTCAGCTTTTTGCATAATTGCTTTTCTCAATTCTTCTAAATCTTCAAAATCTATACCTAAAGTTTTTAAGAAATCTTTATCAATTCTACCAGGATTAAAAGTATCTTGCATCAATGCATCTACAGCACAAACCAAACTACAAGGTACTGGAATTGAAGATAAACTTGGATTGTGGTGATAAGAAATAATATTAGCTAACAATATTGGTAATTGCCATCTTTTTGCAAGTAAAGATCCTGTTTTAACGTGATCAGAATCAAAATAATGTCTTTCAGTCTCTAAAATATCTTTTGAATCTTGATTAACTAATTCTATCACCTTAGCATACATTTTTGGATTTGTAGAATGTAAAACAATTTTACCAACATCATGAATAAACCCAGCAATAAAAGCTTCGTCTGCATCCATTACTTTTGTTAATCTCGCTAAATACTCACACCCAGCTGCAACTCTTATTGAGTGTTTCCACAATTCTTTATCACCCGCATTTGACATCATTGGTTTCATTGCAACTGCAACAATAATATTTTTTACTTTAACCATGCCTAATAGTGATAAAGCAATTGTGATTGAGCTTATTTGTTGTGAAAATCCATAATAAGCAGAATTTACAAGAGCTAGTATTTTTATCGTTAAAGACTGGTCATACATTACTAAATCACCAAGCTCTTTCATGCTAACCGTAGGCTTTTTCATTAAATTTAAAGTTTTAACGATTACACTAGGCATTGCTTGAATGTCTTTTATCGCATTAACCAGTTCAATTGTCTTATCCATATATCATTACCTCATACTATACTTGTAAATGTTTCTTAATTGATAAGAAACTTCCGCTTGCTCCAAATGCTGTTCCTATGAGAAGCAAAGTTATTATAACTATATTTTGTGCATAAGCAGGCATAGGAATCAAGAAAAATTTATGCACATTTATTAACAAACCTTGAACCCAACTCAGTGGCAAAACAGCTATAATCGAAGCTACAAAGCCATAAAACGCACCTTGCATAATTAAAGGAGTCTTAATATACCAATTTGAAACCCCCATTAAACGCATAATCTCAATCTCATCTTTTCGAGATTGTATAACCAACTGAATCGTATTATTTATTATTGTAATTGTTAAAGCTGCAGATACTATTATTACAAAAACCATTGTCGTATTAACAACATGTGTAAGCAGTTGAATCTTTTTCGCAAGCTCTTTTGCATAACCCATATCTTCTACACCAGCCAAGGATTTAATATTTGAAAATACTTCGGTAATATTATCTGGCTTATCAACACGAACTCTTAAAGTATCAGGCAATGGATTACCCATATCTGTAGGTAAAGCTAATTCTTTTCTCAAAGAATTCCAAGAATCATCCTTTGAAATTAGCTTCACATTTTTAACATGCTTAATATCTTTAACTCTATCTTTTACAACAGAAACTTGTGCATTAGGTTTTAAATAAACAGATATTTCCAAAACATTCCCAAGTTCTCCTGCAAAAGTTGAAAGCGACAGTGTAAACCTAAAAAGCACACCAAATAAAGTCAAAATAGCAGCCATTGTTGTTATAATGACCAAATTCACGATTCCTGTACTTTTGATATCATTAATCGCTTCCATCAAAATACGATGAGCAATTCTTAATTCACACAGCCAGTCTTTTGGTATATGTTTTTTTACTTGTTTTTTTAATTCTTGTCTATTATTATTCATAAGTTCCTGCCTGTATATCTCGGACTATTTCGCCACCTTCAAGAGTAAGAACTCTTTTTCTAAATCTATCTACCAAAGTATAATCATGCGTAGATACAATAACTGTAATACCTCTTTGATTAATTTGCTCTAAGATTTGCATGACTTCTAATGAATTTTTTGGATCTAAGTTTCCAGTAGGCTCATCTGCTATCAACAAAGGGGGCCCATTAACCAAAGCTCTTGCAATACTCACCCTTTGTTGTTCACCACCTGATAGCTCAGATGGTTTTGCTTGAGCTTTGTCCAACAAACCAACTACCTTTAAAGCTCCATTCACACGTTTGCGAATTTCCGAAGAGCTTATTCCTAAAGTTCTTATTACATAAGATATGTTGTCATAAACTGTTTGATTTTGTAATAATTTATAATCTTGAAACACAATCCCCATACATCTTCTAAGATTAGGCACTTTATCTGAAGGCAAGTTCGCAATATTTATACCACCGATTAAAACAGTACCTGTAGTAGGTGTTTCTTCTTTATACAACATTTTCATTAAAGTAGACTTACCAGCCCCAGAAGCACCTGTTATAAAAACAAACTCTCCTGATAAAATATCTAAATTAATATTTTTTAGTGCATAATTATTTTTATATTTTTTTGTAACTGATCTTAATTGAATCATACCGCTTTTAATACCCTATCTACAACACTTTGTGCATCCAACCCATAAAATGCCAACAATTCTTTTGGTGTTCCACTTTGCCCAAATTGATCATTAACACCAATTCGTATTGTTTTAGTTGGGCAATTCTCTGACAAAATTTCACAAACCGCTGAACCTAATCCATTATTAATAGAATGATTTTCAAGCGTTACTACAAATTTTGTTTTTTTAGCGCTAGCTATTAAAGTCTCTTTATCAAAAGGTTTCACTACAGGAGCACTTATTAATTCAACATTAACTCCTTTTTCTGAAAGAATATCAACAGCTTTACAAGCCTCGGCTAACACATCACCATTTGAAACAATAGTTACATCAGCACCTTCTTTTAATACATTAGCTTTATAAGGGTTAAACTTATAATCAGATGAATAAATATCAGGAAGATTAGTTCTTGCAAGTCTTATATAAACAGGCTTATTATAATTAGCCGCAAACTCAACAGCCTGAGCACATTCATTACAATCAGCAGGAACAATAACCATCATATTAGGAAGTCCACGCATCAAAGCAACATCTTCTAATGCTTGGTGAGTCGCACCATCTTCTCCCACAGTAACACCACCATGCGAGCCAATTATTTTAACATCAACATCTTGGTAACAAACAGAAGTCCTTATCTGATCATAAGTTCTACCTGTTGCAAAAACCGCAAAAGTTGCAGCAAAAACAGTC
>JAFUMP010000033.1 GCA_017482685.1 bacterium
ATATTAAAAAGGTGCGCATAAACGCACCATACATAACTATTTACTTCCATTTTTATATAATTTTATTTTTTTATAAAATATCTAGTTACATCAAGAGAGTCTTTACTAATTTTATTTAAAGAATCTTTTACCATAACTGTCACTTTTTCTTCTCCAGGTTTATTAATAGACTTTTTTTGTAGAATTTGAGTTCCTGTTACTAAAAGTGCTAATAAAGAAACTGCTAAATATGACAACTTAATCAGTTTTTCATCTCGTATTACTCGTTTCGCATTATCACATTCATAAATTAAAGCATCTTCATTAAGAGGTTTTTCTTTAGTAAGAGTTGCTAAATAATAATAATTTTTTTGGTCATTAAAATCAAAACTTTCATATAAATCCAAAGAATTCTCTTTATATTGCCCTTTTTCTAGATAATAATCTTTGCCAGCGTTCTTTTCTATATATTCTAGATAAGAACGGACGTTCTTATCTTTTGAATACGGTTTGTTAAAAGTTGTTTCTGTTGTTTTAAAAATTTCTTTTTGTTCATCAGATAATTTATTTTTTGAATTCTCGTGGATATACAAGCCATTAAAGTTTGTTTGATTCTGATTAACTAAATTTATTTTCATACCATAACCCTCAATAATATACTTTATTATATCAAAAAATTTAATAAAGTATATCCTAACACACCCAAAATAATCAATCTCACTGTTCTTTCTTTTCAAACCAAGTGTTTATTTATAAGTGACTTTTCTTGCACTTTTTTGCACACTTTTGCATTAACCTTGCACAAAATTGCACTGTTTTTGCACAGATTTCACAAAATGTGTCGGGTTTAAACTCACCTATAAGTTGCATTATTTTTGCATCATTTCTCTAGCAAGTTGTATATTTTTATTTAATTTATCTATATCTTTATAATTTTTAGAAATAGCTGCTTTAGCAGATTCATTTATAGCATCGATAAATATAAACCAATTCCTCTTTATTTCCATATTTTCATCTTCAAACGGCTCTAGACGCTCCTCACTATCATTAAATGCTTCAAATCGTGCTTGTAAAAAAGCCAACGCATCTTTTGCAAATTGTGAATACTCATCATTGACAGAATGTTTATCAAGAATACGATTTATACGTTCTACTTCTGTTTGAAAGAATTCTATTCTCCCTAGATGGTTCATATATTCGCCTTCGATCATTTTCATACTACTATCTATAGAATCATTTTTTCTATTAAACAAGCTTAAAAATAATGCAAGAGGTACTAATAAAGGGAGTAATAAAATTTCTGCCAACCCCTTAGCACACTCTTTTGCTTGTTGGTTTTTGATAGCAGGCTTAACACCAGAAAAAGAAACATTTTGTTTAATTCTATGTATATTGTTTTGTTTATAATTTGAATTATTATAATTTACACTAGAAATATTCATCTACACACTCCTAAATAAGACTTTTTATACATACTATAAAACAATACAAACAAATTAATTGACTATTTTTTTTATTCGTTACAAATTGTTACAAATAGCTTGTAGATTGAGAGAAAACAAACAAAAGTTATCAAACCAACTGTATTTTCTTCTCAAATCGAGTGTCAAAATACAATAATAATTGATTTAATTATACTTTTTTAACACATATTCAATAAATTTATATAACTCAGGATCTATATCTTTCAGTTCATAGCGCGTATGGTCATAAGAATTTAATAGTGTATTATGTGGTAAATATGTCGTTGCATATGACATGCACCCTTGTGCAAAATATTCTCTAGGATTACCTTTTGCATAATTATCTAAGAATATATCATTTTCTTTCGCATTCTCATATAACTTATTTAATTTAAGTAAATCTTTCTCATCAAAATAACAGTTTAAAGTATGTGCGTTTTCATGGGCTAACACATTTGTATGTGCTGAATTTGTAACTCTATAAAAGTTCATCATATTAAAATTAGTAGTACATATTCCGTCAAATGCGTCATAAAAATCACCAGAATTATAAATACCACCCCAGTCATTTATATATCTTTTGCCAGTATTTTGAGGGTCTTGTTTTGTAAAAGTATCATCTTGAAGGTAATATTTATTTCCTTTGTTTACAATTTTCTCTAAAATATTGTTTAAATACACTGTCGCACGATGACAAGCATTTTCTTGTTGAGTATTTAGGGATTTTTCAGTTTTGTAAAAATTGTCAATATTTTTTCTGAAATTTTCGATTTGTTCTTCATTAAATTCTAAATAATGTAGTTCTCTATTTTTTTGTCCATGATAATTGCCATTAACTTTATCATCTAATACTTTTCCCAATACAGAGAACTCCGATTTTTCGTTTTTTACTTTGCTAATTATATCTTTAACTTCTTCTGGTTTTCTTTTTAAATATAGAGCAACTGAATGAATTGCAAATTCTCTTTTTCTTATATCAGGT
This sequence comes from bacterium, assembly GCA_017482685.1. Lineage (GTDB taxonomy): Bacteria > Cyanobacteriota > Vampirovibrionia > Gastranaerophilales > Gastranaerophilaceae > CAG-196. Next base: position 2,425 of record JAFUMP010000033.1, read on the forward strand.
TCATCTTTGTTTAAAGCAATTTTTTTTATTATCTCAAAATTATCATCAGTTTTGTGCATTCCTGCACCCCATACTGCGAGTCTTTGAATATTTATATCCGTATTATTAGCTTTAAGAAGATTATTAACAGCATTAGCTATCTCAGAATCATTGTGTTCTGAGTTTAATAATAAACTTAGCAATTCCGTTTGCCCTGATTTTTCTTTTATTTTATTTAGAATTTGTTTTTTATCAAAAACAGGTATTGCTTGCGAAATGTTTTGCTTAAGCCAATCTTTTTTTGTATCTTCTAATAAACTTTTATATGTTGTATTAATTTTTTCTTTAAGTTCAGGGTTTCTTTCTCTCAAGGTAGATAAAACTTCTATAACGAATCCTTTTCCTCTAATGCCTGGTACAGTTTCTTCACTAAAACTTTTATATGCTTTCTCTAAAATATCTATTCTTGATTCTGGTGATTTGTGCCTATAAACTCCTGATAACATTTCAATACGTTTTATACCTGTAATATTAAATAGCCTTAATACATCTCTAATTTCATCTTTTTTTACACTCCTGCCAAAAAGTTTTTTTATCGCATTATAATTTCTTGCTAATGTATATTCAGGGTATTCAAGCTCTTGATATAAGATGTCACGTTCTTTACTTAATAGTTCCCTTTTTTTATCTAAACTGAATGAGGCTTTATATTGTTCTGCTAAAATTTCGAGTTCTTTTTGTAAAATATCATTAGAATGACGATAGCCAGGTCTTTTACCTTGCTCAAAAACAGATAAAAGTTCTTTTGGTGAAAATATAGGTTTTTTATGGATAGGTTTAATAGTTTTAACTTGCATACCTAAGCCTCCTTTTTATGTATAAATAATAAAACTCCTAAAATTTTTTTTTGCTATCAAATACAAAATTAATCAACTTCACTGTTCTTTCTTCTCAAACCGAGTGTTAAAGCACACCCAAAATCCATTTTGTTACAAAATTGTTGCATGTATTTTAATGACTAGTTTGGTCGGAAGCAAATAATTAAAACGTCATCCTGAATTTATTTCAGGATCTTACTAGAATGTAGTAAACACGCCATATTGATAAGATGCTGAAACGAGTTCAGCATGACAATATAAGTAAGAAGTGAACATTTTTAAACTACTCCAAAAGTGACTTTTGTTACTCATTGAAATCAAGCAAAATCAGCCCTCAACCTACACCACTCGAATTTCTAATCTCACTTCGTTCGTCAAGAAATTCTATCCTCAAAACCAAGCTCGTGTTATAATAAAAGTCTACATTGTTTAATAAAGGCAAATTCTCATGAGCGAAAAAGATAAAATGATAAATGGTGAATTATATTTACCTGATGCTGATACAATATTATTTACTGAAAGACTGAAGTGCAAATCTCTCTGTCATAAATACAATAATTTACCACCAGAGAATTTAGATGAAAGAAAACAGCTAATAATACAACTTCTTGGAAAAACTCAAAATAAATTCTATATTGAACAGCCTTTTTATTGTGATTATGGATATAATATTGAAATTGGCGAGAATTTTTATTCAAATCATAACCTTGTAATTTTAGATTGCGCAAAAGTAAAATTTGGCGATAATGTATTCATTGGCCCAAATTGCGGTATATATACAGCAGAGCATCCTCTTGATGCTGAAACAAGAAATAAAGGCTATGAATATGCAAAGCCTATTATAATTGGAAATAATGTTTGGATAGGTGGAGGAGTTAATATCGTTGCTGGAGTTAAAATAGGTAATAATGTAGTAATTGCAGCTGGCGCTGTTGTAACAAAAGACATACCTGATAATTGTCTTATTGGTGGTGTGCCAGCCAAAATAATCAAAAATTTATAAAATTTATATCAATCAACAAAAATAAAAAGTAAAAAACAATCTAGTTCTATCCCTTAACCATCAAGTGTACCATTTCATATATTTTTTTAAGCTTTTTAACAGGACACACCGAAAGTAAGGTGACAATATTTTCAATAATTTCTTTATTAGAATCCGTAGGTACTAATAAGAGCTCTGCTGGGGTAATTTTGAATGCTTTGCAGATTCTATCAATAGTTTCTGCTGTAGGCTGATAGCGATTGCGTTCAATATTAGAAACACCATTGGTTGTAAGACCGATTTTCTCCGCGAAAACTTCTTGAGTTAAATTATGTTTAAGACGTAATTCTTTGATATTTTTTGCCAATAGTTCTTGATACTTCATATACTATAGCTTATAGTAATTCGCCAAATAGTTTAACATACTATTTGTTAATATTGTGGCTAATTAATTGTAACGAATTGTAAAAACATGAGTAAAATTAGGCAATTTAGAAAAACAAAAAAACTTTATATAGACATCAGAGTTACACACACGAGAATATAAAAAGGAGAACAAATTATGACATTTATTTTGGTAGACACAAGTTTTAAGGCTTTTGACACAAATCCTAAAAATGGGAAATTAGACAAAGAAGAAGTTGCTGCAGCACACGCAAAAGGTTGTGTATGGGCTAAAGAGGGACAAACTGCAATTGAATATCAGCAAGCAAAGGCTGATTATGATACCGCAAAAAAAGAAGAATCATGGAAGAAACTTACAGAAGCGGGAAAACAACCTTTAGATAGTATTTTTACGAAATTTAATAATCAAAAAGAAGTTAAACATCATATTTATTAAAAAATAAAACAAATAACAAATAGGGTGCGTCGTTTGACGCACCCTATAATTATTTCAATTCCAACTTGTAGTTTTACCTACAAGCCAAATTAATTTACCCCGCAAGCGCAAACGCCGTCTTTGCAACAATATCCAAGAGCTTCTTGAGCTTCAGACATTCTTACTTTGATACGTCCGTCTACTGCAATACCTTCACCTGTTTTTTCAGAAATCAACAATGGGTTGATGTCTAATTCATCGATGAATTTGAAATCATTAACAAGTTGAGATAATCTCAACAATGTTTCTTCGATTTGTTCCATTTGAGCAGGTTTAGTACCTCTTGCGCCTTCTAAAAGTTTGTATGCTTTAACTGATTTAATCATTTCTTTAGCATCAATATCTGTTAAAGGAGCGATTCTGAAAGTTACGTCTTTCATAACTTCAATGAATACACCGCCTAAGCCGAACATCATCATCGGTCCGTATTGAGGGTCAGTTGCGATACCGCAAACCATTTCTCTGTTACCTTTAACCATTTCTTGGATGATAACACCTTCAAGACCATCGATTAAACCTCTTTCAGTTAATTTAGCGATTAAGTCTTGGTATTCAGCTCTTAATTGTGCTTCAGATTGAATATTAACTCTTACACCACCAACGTCAGTTTTGTGAGAAGTTGTTTTAGAAGTCATCTTCATAACAACTGGGTAATCAATTGAGTTAGCTATTGCAACAGCTTCGTCTTCTGTTGTAGCAAAGCCTGATTTACAAACTCTAATGCCATAAGCTTCAAGAACATCAATAGATTCACGAGTAGTTAACTGATCTCTACCTTCGTTAATAGATTGAGCAATAATCTCTTTCGCACGTTTGTAATCAATATCATAAGTAGGAATTTTGCCTTCTGGTCTTTCAATCCATTTTCTTTGTTGATCTAATCTCAAGAAACCTTCTGCAGCTTCTTCTGCGTACATAAAGAATGGCATATTAACATCCATTTCAGAGATTGAAGTGAAGAAATCACTCTTAGTCATGAATACACCGATGATTGGTTTTTGAGGGTTTTTAGCTTTAATTTCCATTAATGCTTTAGCAACATCAATATCTTTCAAGCCTAAGAATGGTAAGTAGATTACCATAATCATATCTACGTTTTCATCAGCAATAACTGTTTCTAAAGTTTGTGTATAGTGTTCAATAGGTGCTGAAGCAATCATGTCGATAGGGTTTTTAACAGAAGCGGCAGCCGGTAAGAAGCTTCTTAGCTTAGCTTTAGTTTCTTCTGTAATAGGAGCCATTTCCATACCGTTTTCGCAAATTGCGTCAGTTGCCATAATACCAGGCCCACCTGAGTTAGTAATGATTGCAACTCTGTTTCCTTTTGGAATAGGACAATTAGCAAAAACTTTTGCTGTAGAGAATAAGTTTTTCAAAGAGTATTCTCTGATAACACCTGATTGAGCAAGTAATGCATTAGCAGCTTTGTCAGCACCTGCTAAAGAACCAGTATGAGAAGATGCTGCGCTAGCACCAGCTGCTGAACGACCAGCTTTAAGAGCAAGAACAGGTTTTTTCTTAGAAATTCTTGTAGCAAGTTTTCTGAAGTTTGCTGGGTTTTGGATTGATTCCATATAAAGAAGGATTTGTTCAACGTCTTCTTCATTTTCCCAATATTCTAGAGCTGTTTCAGCGTTAACGTCAGCTTGGTTACCGATTGAAATAAATTGAGAGAAACCAAGGTTAAGGTCTTTAAGAATGTTCAAGATACCGCCACCTAAAGCACCTGATTGAGAAACAAAACCAATGTTTCCTCTCTCTGGCAATGTTTCAGCGAAACATCCGTCAAGTCTGATTTCTGGGTGAGTGTTTACAACACCTAAACAGTTAGGACCAACACATCTCATGCCGTATTCTTTAACTTTTGCAAGAAGTTGTTTTTCCATTTCAGCACCTTCAGCACCAGTTTCTTTGAAACCAGCTGTAATGATAACAAGACCTTTAATGCCTTTTGCATTACATTGGTCAATTGTATCAAGAACGAATTTTGAATTAACAACAATGATTGCTAAATCAACTTCGCCTGGAACTTCAGTAATTGAAGTATATGCTTGCAAACCTTCGATAACTCCACCTTTTGGGTTTACTGGATAAATGTTACCGTTGAATTTGTACTCTTGTAATCTTTTCATAATGTCGGAACCAATAGTGTGTTCTTTGGTTGATGCACCAATAACAGCAACTGATTTCGGCTTCATAATTTTGTCTAAATTAGTCATTTTGTAGCCTCTTCCTTTCTTTGTAATAAGTACATGAATATTATATTACAAACATAAATTGTATAATATTATTTTTTATCTTTCTAAAAAAGACCTTAGAAAAATAATCCAAGGTCCTTTTTTATTATTTTTTAGTTTTATCTGCTAACTCACTATCCATTCTTAAGAATACAGGTTTGATAGCTTCCTTATCAATAAGATGGCCAACTTTGATGTTATCACAAGTTATATCATCTAACTTTGTATTCAAATCATAAGACAATTGCTCAGCCATAGCCTTTGCAATATTCGGACAATATGGGTAAATAAGTGATGATACAACGCACATAATTTCAAGCACGGTTGTAAGTACTTGCCCACACTCTGTCATTTTTTCCTCTTTAGCCAATGTCCAAGGAGCATTGTCTGTAACATATTTGTTTGTAATATCAACAAGCTCGTTAATTTTTTGTGCAGCTTCTTGAACTTCATAATAATCAAAGTGGTGCTTAACAGCTTTTACTGTTTCTAAAGCCTTATTAAACAAATCTGATTTAACCTTAAATTCAGCTTTTACATCACCTTCAAAGTATTTTACTAACATTGACAAAGTTCTGTTTAATAAATTACCCATTGAGTTTGCAAGGTGAGCGTTAACTTTTTCTTTAAAATCTTCGTCAGAATAATTACCATCTTTTCCGCAAGGTGCAGCTGATGCCATATAGTAACGCAAAGCATCAGGGATTTCTTGATTGAATGAATCTAAAACACCAGTTGGTGAAATTACATTACCTAAAGATTTTGACATTTTAGTTTGGTCAATTGTAATCCAGCCATGAGCAAGAATTTGTTTAGGTAGTGGTAAATCCAATGCCATCAAGAAAGCTGGCCAGTAAATACTATGGAATTTCAAGATATCTTTTCCAATTATTTGAACATTCGCTGGCCAATATTTATTAAATTTTTCATCTGATTCACCTTCTGGGTTGTAGCCTAAAGCTGTAATATAGTTAGAAAGCGCGTCAATCCATACGTAAATTACTTGGTCATCATCACCTAATACTGGAATACCCCAAGACACATTCGATTTAGCACGTGAAACTGAAATATCTTCAATATTTTCAAGCTGATTGATAACTTCGTTTGCTCTAAAAGAAGGAACAATAAAATCAGGGTTTGTTTTTATGTGTTTTATAATCGCATCTTTGTACTTTGTTAGCTTGAAGAAATAGTTTTCTTCGCTTACTTCTTCTGGTTTTTTTAAGTGGTCTGGACAAAGTCCATCTTCTGTTAAATCTTTTTCACTCAAGAAAGCTTCACAGCCTTGGCAGTAAAGACCTGTATAAGAATGTTTATAAATATCACCTTGTTTTAACAATTTATCGAATATCTTTTGAACAATTTCTTCGTGTTGTTTATCAGTTGTACGAATAAATTGAGAATAATTAATATCCAAAGCTTTCCAGCCATCTTTGAATTTCTGGGCATTCATATCACAAAGTTCTTTGGGGCTCATACCTTGAGCCGCAGATGTCTTTTGGATTTTGATACCGTGTTCATCTGTACCTGTTAAGAAATAAGTATCTTCACATCTTTGCGTAAAATGTCTGTAAATTACATCTGTAAGAATTTTTTCATAAGCGTGCCCAATATGTGGTGCTCCGTTTACATAATCAATAGCAGTTGTTGTATAAAATCTTTCCATTCTTTTCCCCTCACATTTTGAGAAAATTATAACATAAAAGAATCTTTTAAGTATTAGCAAATTTTTTTTTTACAAGCTTTTATATAAAAAAGGAGATTTATATGTCAACAACAATCAAATTATTACCCAATAAAGTTTGGCCAAAGTTAAAAAACAATTATTTAATAGTAGGAAACAGCCTTGGTCATGATTTATCAATAAGACATGGTAAATTGACACATGTTGATAATGCAAAAATGGTTACGGGGTTGGGGCCTTGTGTTGGATTAGCTATAACCTCACCAAAGCAACATTTTGTAGCACATTCTGCCCCTGAAATAGATACCGATATGAATTTTGTTTCAAGATTCCTAGAAGATGTACTAGGTAAAATAAGATATAAATTAAACAAGCAAGATGAAGAAATTTCTGCTGTTATTTACGGTGGTGATGATAGAAGCTGGGATTTAGTCAATACTATGGCTGATGTTTTTGAATCAGAAAATATAACACCTACAATTATTGCCGGTCAAAAAAATGATAGTACAGAAAACAGAATAGATTCTTACGTTCGCAATGGACATATAACATTGTGGAGTAAATTAATTGATAAAATTAATTTAACTAAAGACGCAACCCAAGAACAAATTAAAAATAAATTAGAAGAAATATTTAATTGCGTTGAAATCCCTGAAGGTACAGAATTAAGAGTTCTAGATAAATTACCTAACAAAGTTAATTGATTAACTTTGGGTAATTTTCATTATAAAATTCTTCAAATCTATCTTCTAGTATTGCTTCGCGAGCTTTTTGTGAAAAATCTATTAAAAATTTCATATTATGTATAGACATTAACGCTTGTGCTGTGCCTTCATTACACTTATATAAATGTCTTAAATAAGCTCTAGAATGATTTTGGCAACAATAGCAGTCACATTTTTCATCTAAAGGTTTTGGATCATCCCAATACTGAGCATTTTTAATTTGCTTTTTACCTTCGTATGTAAAGAACGAACCGTGCCTAGCGTTTCTTGTTGGTAAAACACAATCAAACATATCCACACCGTTTTTAATACCATCCAATAAATCTTCCGGAGTACCAACACCCATTAGATATCTAGGTTTATCGTGTGGTAAAAGAGGTGCTGTAAGTTTAACAAAATGATTCATAGTCTCTTTATCTTCACCAACACTCAAACCTCCGATTGCGTAACCTACAGCTGGTATTGAAGATACAAACGCAGCACTTTCTCTTCTTAAATCATCATAAAAAGCTCCTTGACAAATCGGAAATAAAGCCTGATTTGTTGTGGTTTTAGCTTTAATACATCTTTCAAGCCAGCGGTGTGTTCTTTCCATTGCTTCTTTTGCTGTTTTATAGTCACATCCAAAGGGCGCACACCAATCAAAAGCCATAATTATATCTGCACCAATTGATTGTTGAATTTCCATTGATATTTCAGGTGAAATAAAATGTTTTTTACCGTCTTTTGGATCACGAAACTCTACACCTTCTTCTGAAATCTTGCGAAGATGTGCTAATGAAAAAACTTGAAAACCGCCCGAATCTGTCAAAACTGGTTTTTCCCAGTTCATCCATTTATGTATTCCACCAAATTTTTCAATCAATTTATGCCCAGCTCTTAAATATAAATGATAAGAGTTAGATAAAATTATTTGTGCTCCAGTATCATATAAATTATTATTTGTAACAAGCTTAACTGTTGAATTTGTACCAACAGGCATAAATATTGGAGTCTTAATTTCTCCATGCGGAGTCTTTAAAACTCCCGCACGTGCGCCTGTTTTTTCATCAACATGAACTAATTCATAATTAAAATTATCAAATACTGAACTCATATTAGATATTTTAGCAAAAAAATAAAATAAAATGTATTTTAAACCAAATTCAAGACTCTTACAAAAGAAAAAGTTTGCTAAGAATACTTAGCAAACATTAAATAAACACGAGGATATTAAGAGAGAGAGTATAAAAAGAAATCTTGTTTTTGGATTCAGTTATAAGTCTAACTTTATCCTTTTGTTTTATCTTTTATATTTTTTTGTCTTACTTGTTCCTTAATCCTTACATCTATATAAAGTATTTTTATTTTTGAAAATTGCCTTTTTTAAGAAGATTTTTCAAAATTTGTTACAAACCTTAAAACTGTATATAAAAATGACAAATAAAGTATTTATATAAGATACAACTTATAATACTTAAAAGAATATTACACTTATGGTGACAAAGATAAAAATTTAAATCAACTGTAAAGCTATACTTGGGCTTTGATTAGCTGTTGCCATTAGTGTTGCACTTGCTTGTTGTAAAATCTGTTGTTGGATATAAGCAGAACTTACTTTTGCAATATCTGCATCACGTGTTGTTGAACGTGCTGAAATCAAATTCTCTTGTTGTAGCTGAATCTCATCTAATACTGACATTAAACGATTCTGAGTTGCACCATATTCTGTTTGTTTTTTACTCAACAAATTAACAAAATCATCAATCGCACTCAACGCAAAATCAGAACCTATACCAAAACGAACAACTTTACCTAAATCAAGTTCAAAATTGGTATTCAATGATAGTTGTGAAGCTGATTCACTCTTTGTTCCAATTTGAAGATTTGTATTAATATTATTCAATTTTAGATTTTGTATTCCTGATAAGAACTCTTCTGGTACAGCTTCTGTGGTATTAGTATTAGCATTACTTACTATACCAATTAATTCAAGACCTTGCTCCAAAGCATAACAATTAGAAATTGCAATATTACAAGGGAATAAATTATGCCCTTGTGCCAAAAATATATGACCTATTAAAGAACCAATAGGTGCTTGTGAAGATAAAGCAGATACTTTTGAATATGAATAACAATTTATAATATTTTTTGAATTATTACTAGTAAAATATAATTCTCCTATCAAACCTCCTACAAAATTTTTAGCTATAACTGTACCCTTTGAATAAGAATTTTCTAAAACATTATGAGCTGAGTCTAAATATGCCCAACCAAACAAACCACCACATCGATAATTTCCTTGAATTATTGCATCTGTGTAACAATTACTTACTCCATAATATTGATATCCTGTTAAACCGCCAACATAATTGTCAGCAGTAATATTTCCCTCAAAATAACAGCCCTCTGTTTTTATAGCGTAACTCCTCCCAAATAATCCACCTACATTATTATTTCCAATAACACTTCCTTCTGCATAACAATTTATAATAAGACTACTAGTATGAATATAACCTAATATTGAGCCTACGTAACTTTTTGCAACAATATTAACTTCATTTAGTCCAATATTATAAATTTTAGTACCTTCTTTGCAAGAGCCAAATAAAGCTTGATAATCAGAATTTGGCCTATTTATTGTTAAATTAGATATAACATGTCCATTACCATTAAAGGTACCTTTGAATTTATTTGTTTCATTCCCAATTGGAGTCCAACCACCTTCTGCCTCGTGTTGTTCGCAGTATTCTTTGAGGTCTAAATCATTTGCAAGAACAAATGTCTTACCTGTAGTGTTAACACCATTGTTTGTTAACTCTGCGAGTTTAACGAGGTCATCTACTGTTTCAATTTTGTATGTACTCTCAGTAAATGAATCAGTTACTTTTGAGATTGATGTAATATTTTTTAAGTCATCTTCTGTATAATCATACGGATTTTCAATAAAACCTGTAATAGGGTCAGCTTTTGGCATATCATCTGGAATATCATATTCACTTTGATTAAATAATTTAACTCCATTGTATTCTGCAGTAGAATAAATACGATTTATTTCTTCGTATATCGCATTAGCTTCTGTCTGAATTGCACTCAAAGAACTACCTCCATAAGTTCCATTCCGTGCTTGTATAGCCAACTCTCTTAATCTAGTGGCTTTGCTCTGCATAACACTCAAGTTATCACTTGCAGTATTTAGCATATCTAAGCCCATAGCGGCATTATCTTCTGCGACTTGATATCCTCCTATTTTAGTTGTCATACTAGTGTTGATTGAATAGTTGGCTGCATTATCCCGTGCATGGTTGATTTTATATCCAGTACTCATGCGCTCAACTGTTTCATTAAGCGTATTAGTGCTTTTTTTCATACTATTTTTTGTAATTATGCTTGAAAGATTGGTGTTTATGGACAGCATAAAGCCCTCCTTCGAAGCATTTTTTTCAAGTTAAAGACGATTAGGCAAATTGTAAATGCGCAACCCAAAAGACACTCTTTGCAGAGAGCGTTTAAGCACAGCAAAAGCCTATTGCGTAGTCTTCTTCTTGTTGATTTGTGCACTGGATATCCTTATAAAAAACGTTTTCACTACAT
>JAFUMP010000034.1 GCA_017482685.1 bacterium
ATACAACATCAAAAGATGTTTTTTCTGCAGCTGCTTCACCTGCTGCTGCTCCTCCTGCTACTGGTGCAGCTGCAGCTCCTGCAGATACTCCGTATTTTTCTTCAATTGCTTTTACTAAGTCATTTAATTCAACAACTGTTAAAGCGTCAATTTCTTCAATTAACTTTTCAATTTTTTCCATTTTAATATCCTCCTATTATTGTAAGGGGACACACCTTTCTTATTATGTCATTACTTCGTAGATAAGGTATGTCCCCTACCTATGAATTAATGTTATAACTCTTTTAAGTTTATCTCCTTACTTTATTTAATTTTTAGTGATATAAGTTCACCACTCTATTTTTCTTTTAAATTATTTTATTCATTTTTTTAGCATATTAATTATGCTTCTGCTGTTGTTTCAGCAACTGGTTCTTCTGCTTTATCTTCTTCAGCTACTTCTGAAGCGCTTTCAGCAGGTACAGAAACTGCTACTTTTTCTCCAGCTTCTTCTTTTTGTTTTTTTACTTCATTAAGTGCAACTGCAACTTTTGATATATTTGCAAGTAATGCACCAGCAAGCATAGATAGTAAAGCTTCTCTTGATGGTAATTTTGCAAGAGTGATAATTTCTTCTGCACTCATTACTTTACCGTCAATAACTCCACCTTTTATTTGATAATATTCATTATCTTTGCTGAATTTATAGATTATTTTAGATGCTTCTAAGTAGTCTTCATTGCTCATTATAACAGCTGTTGGTCCTACTAATTTTTCATCTAATCCTTCAATTCCTGCTTCTACTAATGCTCTTCTTGTAATATTGTTTTTGATTATATTACATGTTGCATTTACATTTCTTAGGTCTTTTCTTAATGCTGTATCATCTGCTACATTAATTCCTCTGTAATCTGTAAAAAGTATTAATTTAGCTTCTTTCATTTTTTCTGCTAATTTTGCTACTTCTTCTTTCTTTTGGTTTAGTATTTTTTCACTTGCCATTTATTTTTTCACCTCCTAAAAATTTGGTTTATTTATATTTTACATTGAAAAATAAATAACACTCTTTTGTTCCCACACGAGGATACAAAAAGAGCGCTATTTTATAATTCTCTTATTTTATATACCTCGGTAGGACTTAAAATTTTGCCTACTGTCTTTGGCTTTACTAATTGACAGGGGACACTTTTCCTTGTAAGTAAATTCTCTAGGGATAAAAATATCCCCTCCCCTTGTGAATTAGTATTTACTTTTATTTTTGATTTATAAATACACTTGGTCCCATTGTTTTAGCTATTGCTACACTTCTGATGTATTGACCTTTTGCTGCAGCTGGTTTAGCTTTTATAATTGCATTGATTATTGTTTCATAGTTTTCTAATAATTTATCAGCTCCAAATGAAACTTTTACAAAACCTAAGTGAATAATGTTTGTTTTATCTAAACGATATTCTACTTTACCAGATTTAATTTCATTAATTGCTTTTGTTACATCCATTGTAACTGTTCCTGATTTAGGGTTTGGCATTAATCCTTTTGGTCCTAATACTTTACCTAATCTACCTACAACACCCATCATATCTGGAGTTGCAACAACTACGTCATAATCAAACCATCCATCATTTTGAATTTTTGGTATTAATTCTTCTGCTCCAACGAAATCTGCTCCTGCTTTTTGAGCTTCTTCTGCTTTTGGTACTTTAGCAAATACTAATACTCTTTGTGTTTTACCTGTACCATTTGGAAGTACTACTGTACCTCTAACTTGTTGGTCAGCAT
>JAFUMP010000035.1 GCA_017482685.1 bacterium
ATATTAAAAAGGTGCGCATAAACGCACCATACATAACTATTTACTTCCATTTTTATATAATTTTATTTTTTTATAAAATATCTAGTTACATCAAGAGAGTCTTTACTAATTTTATTTAAAGAATCTTTTACCATAACTGTCGCTTTTTCTTCCATAGGTTTGTTAATAGATCTTTTTTGTAACATATTTCCAGTTGTTAATATTATTAATAATAATAAGGTTGCTCCTAGATATACAGTCTTAAGTAGTTTTTTGATTTGCGTAACTTTTTCCCCGTTATTACATTCATAAATTAAAGCATCTTCATTAAGTGGCTGTTCTTTAGTAAGAGTTGCTAAATAATAATAATTTTTTTGGTCATTAAAATCAAAACTTTCATATAAATCCAAAGAATTCTCTTTATATTGCCCTTTTTCTAGATAATAATCTTTACCAATGTTCTTTTCTATATATTCTAGATAAGAACGTCCTTTTTTATCTTTTGAATACGGTTTATTAAAAGTTGCTTCTGTTGTTTTATAAATCTCTTTTTGTTCATCAGATAATTTATTTTTTGAATTTTCATGGATATACAAGCCATTAAAGTTTGTCTGATTCTGATTAATTAAATTTATTTTCATACCATAACCCTCTTTGATATACTTTATTATATCAAAAATTTTAATAAATATACACTTACTTAACAAAAGTTATCAAATTGACTGTTCTTATTGAAGGTTTGATGATTTTAGAGATTTAAAATCTATTTAGTGATTATTGCCACATTTTCGATATGGTAAGTATGTGGAAACATATCGAACGGCTGAATGAATTCGACTTTACATCCTTTTTCTGTAAGGTATTTTAAATCTCTGGCAAGCGTTGCAGGATTGCAAGAAACGTAAATAATTTTACCTTTGGTTAACTTTAATGCATAGTCTAAGCTTTCTTGTGTGCAACCTTTTCTCGGAGGGTCTAAAACTGTTACATCAAACGAGCGACCTTTTGTGTTTAATTCTTTTTCAAAAAACTTGCCAGCGTCCATATTATGAATTTCGACATTCTTTATTCCGTTTTCTTTAACAATTTTAGATGCTAAATCTGTAGAAGCTTTTACTTCTTCTACTGTTACAACTTTTTTAGCTACGTCACTCAAACAAATCCCGAAAGTTGAAATCCCTGCATAAGCATCAAGCACCAAAGGTGATTCAAAGTTTTCTGAAATATGTTTTTTTACAAACTCAAAAATGCTATTTGCAGTATAAGGATTTACTTGAAAAAAGGTCTCTGCTCCGACTTTAAAAGTTTTATCGCAAAGCTTTTCTTCAATGTGGTTATTGCCAAATAATATTTGTGTTTCATTGCCTAAAATAAGATTTGTTTTTTGAGGGTTAAAGTTTACCCCAACGCCTATAATATTATCAAGCTCTGTATAAATTCTTTGAGCAAGATTTTTCAATTTATCAAAAACTCTAGTCGAATTTACAACCAAAATAACAAGATTTTTTTCGTTGTAAGCTGATGAACGGATTACAATATGTCTCAAATCTCCGGCATGCTTTTTCTCATTATATCCGCTAATTGCGCATTCTTGTGCAGCTTGTCTAATGAATTCTATAATATTATCACAATAACTCGGCTGAATTGGACAGTATTTGATGTTTACTAGCTCATGCGAAGCTGGTTTATAATATCCTGCTAAGATTCTTTTTGAATCACGAGTTTCAGATACAGGATATTGAATTTTATGGCGATATTCTTTTATTTTAGGACTTGGAATTGTGTCCTTAATTTCTACTTCACCACCATAAATTGAATGAAAAATATCTTCTACAATTTGTTTCTTGTATTTTAATTGAGCTTCGTAATCAATAAATTGTAACTGGCATGCTCCGCAGACTTTTTGCATAGGACAAATTGGCTCGACTCTATCTGGAGAAGGTTCAATAATTTCCACAACTTTAGCGTTAGCATAGTTTTTATTCTTCTTGCCAACTCTAATTTTTACTTTATCTCCAGGGCAAGCTCCTTCGACGAAGATTACATAGCCATCCAATTTAACTATTCCATAGCCTAGATTAGAAAGCTTTTCAATGTCAACTATAAGTTCTTCTGGAACTTCTTTTTTGTTGGTTATTTGCATGGTTTTATGACCTGAATATTACGTGTCTCAGATAATTCTTGACGAGCGTCACGAATAATTTGTTTGTATTCTTCTGATAAACTCAAACCGTTGCAAAGTCTATCAATAAAACCGTTATTAAGCTTCACAGCTTTTTCTAATGCGCCAACATTTTCAAGTACTTCTTTTACGTCACTAAATTCATATCCAAAAGATTGTTTTGATTGATAAATCATTACTTCGCCTGTTTCAGCTTGTAACGGTTCTCCTCCAAGTTCAAAATGAAGCTTAAAGACTGATTTTAAATCTTGTAGTTCTGCTTGCATTGTTGCAATGCTTTGTTGAATCCTCAAGTATCTATCAAATAAATAATCTACGTTTTCAAGCTGTTTTCTTTGCCAATCAAGTCGTTGTAAATAAAGTTTTTTAAGCTTTGGATATGCTAAAGCCAGACCCATCGTATCAGCCATCGCTCTGTGATGATTATTTAATTCAACATTAAATCTATTTGTCAAAGCTTCCAGTCCATGAGATTCTAAGTCAGGTGCAATTTCTTTAAACATAACTTGGGTGTCGATTCTAGGATTAGTAAGCTCTTCACCCATAACACGTTTTTTAGCTTCGTTTAAGAACGAAAAGTCAAAAATTGCGTTATGCGCAACAATCGGATAGTCGCCAATAAATTCTAAAATCTTTGGTAAAATTTCTTCTTCAGTTGGAGCATCAGCAACCATTTCTTCTGTAATATGATGTATTGCCATTGAAGACTTTCTAATGTGTTGGTTTGGATTAATCAAAGTTTGGAACTCATCTTTGATTTTCCCATTTTCAAGTCTTACGGCTGCAAATTCTATAATTCTTTCTCGATTAAAATCAAGACCTGTTGTTTCTGTATCTAAAACTATTTCAATTTCTTTTTTTCTTGGCATTTCTTATCCTCTGGGGGTAATTCTATTTACCCTTACCACTCCCTAATAATAATGTTAGCATAAACATATAATATATGGTAATATAAAGGAGTAAGTAATTATAAAAAGGAGAGAAAACTATGGTTTTAGAAATAAATTCAGAAAATTTTGATAACGAAGTTTTAGCTTATAACGGTGTTATGGTCGTAGATTTTTTTGCTAATTGGTGTGGACCTTGTAGAAAGCTTGCGCCAATATTGGAAGAAGTAGAAGGTGAATTAAAAAATGTAAAATTTGCTAAAATAAACACTGATGAAAATATTGAAATGGCAAAAAAATATCAAGTAAGCGGGCTTCCAACATTGATGGTTTTCAAAAATGGTGAAGCGGTTGAAAGAATTGTTGGTTTGATGCCGAAGTCCTCTATAATTACAAATATTGAAAAACATATTTAAAAGATAAAGAGGGTGATTAAAAATCGCCCTCTTTATCTAAACTTTCAAAAACTTCAATAGATCGTGCAATCGCTTTATCCATATCATAATATTTGTAATCTCCAAGTCTGCCAAAAAAATACACATTTTTTAGATCTTTAGCTTTCTCTAAATATTTTTCATAAAGCTCTTTATTTTCATCTTTTGGGATAGGATAATATCTTTCATTTTTACCCAATTCGAAGTTCTCTGAATATTCCTTAGCAATAACTGTATTTTTTGATTTATCGTTCAAGTAATATTTGTATTCGTGAATACGTGTATAATTTTCAGAACAAGGGTAATTTACGACAGAATTATTTTGATAAAATTCTTTATCGTGTTCTTCAAATTCAAAATATACACTACGATATGGTAATTGTCCAAGTTCATAATTAAAGAATTCGTCAATAGCACCTGTATAAAAAACTCTATTATAATTCTCTGTTAGATTTTTATAATCTGTATTTAATCTTATTTCTATATTTGGATGATTAAGAAGTTTTTTTACAACCTCTGTGTATCCATTGGTTGGTATACCTTGATATTTATCTTGAAAATATCGATTATCTTTGCTTATATAAACAGGTACTCTTGCAGTTACAGCTCCATCAACAGAAGAAGGTGCAACTCCCCATTGTTTTGTTGTGTAATATAAAAATATTTTTTCATACACGTAATTTGCGAGTTCTTTTAATTCTTCATCATCTTGTTTTAAAAATTCTAGTATAGGAATTTTTACTTCAGAACCATAAAGTGTGATGAGTTTTTTTTCAAGCCTATTAGCTTTTTCCCTTGGAAAAACATCATATAAAGTGTTGATATTAAAAGGAATATGTGTTTCGATTCCATCAATCATACCTAAGACTTTGTGTTCATAATTGTTAAAATCTGTAAATTGGGTTATAAACTCCCAAACTTTTTGATTATCTGTATGAAAAATATGTGAGCCATATTGATGAATCATTATTCCGTTTTTATCTCTGTAATCATAACAATTGCCAGCGATATGATTTTTTTTATCAATGATTAAAACTTTTTCATTAAGTTTATCTGCAATTAAATTAGCAATTACCGCACCTGAAAAACCAGCACCGACTACAAGATTTTTTTTCATGTATTTATCACTCTCTATATTTATTTTAAATTTTTTAATTTGTTTTCCCATGAAAACGCTGTTTTTATGCTATATTCTAATGTTCTTTTAGGTTGCCAATTCAAAACTTCCTTTGCTCTAGAATTATTAGCAACTAAACATGCTGGATCACCTTCTCTTCTAGGTTTGATTTCAACGGGTATTTCTTTTTCACTAATTTTTTCACAAATATTGAAAACTTCTTTGACAGTATTACCATCATTTGTTCCTAAATTAAAAAAGTTGGTTTCACCATTATTGTTTAAATAATCTAAAGCTAGAATATGAGCTTCTACTAAATCTTCAATATTTATGTAGTCCCTAACACAAGTTCCATCTTTTGTGTCGTAATCAATTCCATACATTTCAAACGTTTTTTCTGAATAAATTGTAGATTTAAGAATATTAGGGATGAGATGAGTTTCTGGTTCATGCCATTCTCCAATTTTGTTTTCAGAATCTGCACCAGCCACGTTAAAATACCTTAACCTAATAGATTTCAGTCCATAAGCTTTATTATAATCATCTAAAATCTTTTCAATCATTAATTTGCTTTGTCCATACGGATTTATTGGATTTTGCGGATGTTTTTCATCTATTGGAGTGTAAACAGGTTCTCCATAAGTAGCGGCTGTAGAAGAAAAAACTATTTTTTTTACCTCATTATTTAACATTGCTTCAAGAAGATTAAGCGTTCCGTAAACATTGTTAAAATAATATTTTTGTGGGTTAGAAACAGATTCTCCAACTTGTGAACAAGCTGCAAAGTGTATTACTGAGTCAATTTTAAATTCTTCAAAAACTTTTTTTAAATCAGATTTGTTTTGTAAATCACCTTTAACAAAATTTAGATTACCAAGCTGTTTTAGTGTTTTAATTGTTTCTTCATGCCCAGTAGAAAGGTTATCAAAAACAACAACAGAAAAACCATTGTTTAACAAAGCTTTTGTACAATGACTTCCAATATAGCCAGCTCCGCCTGTAACAAGAATCATAAACAACTCTCCTTAAATTAATAATTAAAAATAGATACCATTAATAAAAATGATATCATAAATACTAATAAAATAATGAAAATATTTTTTAAGAATAAAAGCTTGATTTTAAATTTTGTCCATGATAGAGTGTTATTTGTGCAGTAAAAAAGCACAAGCCGAAACACGAGGGCTGCTAGCTCAGGTGGTTAGAGCGCACCCCTGATAAGGGTGAGGTCGGTGGTTCGAGTCCACTGCGGCCCAGATAAAAGAGACGATGACATTTGTTATCGTCTCTTTTATTTAGCAGTAGGACGAGAACCCCCTTTTTGTGGTTCGAGCGCGAGTGAGCTGAGGCTGGAGTGCTTTTGCCGAAGATTGAAAATCTATAGGCAAAACACGGAATTGCCGTTAAACGCGAACGAGCAAGACAGTCCACTGCGGCCCAGATTAATAGAAGGATAAGTAGTAATCCTTCTTGATGCTATATTGTGCTATAATCACAATATATTTCAAAACCTTTATAGAGAATCTGCATTTTACTTAAAAGATTATGGAAAAGCTCTAGAAAAACAGAAAGCGCAGGTATAGATTTTTGATAGATAAGATTGTTCAAGCTTTAATAGATGCTCGTCAGCCAAGAAGTGAATTTGTTGAGCTCATGGAAAAATTCCAAGATCCTTATTTAGTGCTCATTGGATGTATATTGAGTTTGCACACAAATGACAAGACAACTTATCCTGCAACTTTAAGAATGCTAGAACTTGCAAAGACTCCTAAAGAAATGATGGGGGTAAATGTTGACGACTTATCACGAGCTATTTATCCCGTTGGTTTTTATGAAAATAAAGCCAAACAAATTATAGAACTTTCACGTCAAATCGTAGAAGAACTAAACGGAAAAGTTCCTGATGAAATTGAAGATTTAATAAAGTTTAATGGTGTTGGCAGAAAAACTGCGAATCTCGTTTTAGCAAAAGGTTTTAATAAACCTGCAATTTGTGTTGATGTTCATGTTCATAGAATTTTTAATAGACTGGGTTATATTACGACCAAAAACCCTGAAGAAACAGAGTTTGCACTAAGAAAAAAACTTCCAGTTAAACATTGGCTTAATATAAATACTTTAATGGTTACACATGGTCAAAATGTTTGTAAATCGCAAAGACCAAAATGTGAAGAGTGTCCTATAGCAGAATGGTGTGAGAAAAAGTTGTAATTTACCCCTAAACATCAAGAGCAAATGTTGATATTTCTTCTGCAACATCAAAGACATACGCACTTGCTTTATAAGCCATTTCAGCGAGTCTAATATTGCATACGTCTTGTACGGAATAGCCGTTTTGCATAGCGATAACCATGGTGTTATCAAGCCTGTTAGCCGATTCAACAAAGTATTGACCTGATTTTGTAAGCAAATCTTCTGGACGTACTTCATTGTAATAATTGCTTAAATCTACGTCAGAGTTTTGATTTTCATTCCTATACCCACCATTAGAATAATTTGCAGTTTCTTCTTGAGGTTTTGCTTCAATTGCAGGCACAGGAAGCATGGTTTTGGGCGCAAAACCTTCTAAAAGCTCAGGATAAAAAGATGTATTAACAGACGATATTTCACTCATAAAACTATACCTATATTATAATTTTATCGTATTTTTTATTTTTTTCAATATTAGATGTATAATAAATTTAATGAAATATGCGTTAGTTTTAGTAAATATTAAGGGGCTGGGAGTAAAGACATTCAGCTATTTGATACCTGATGATATGAAGGAAATTATTCAGGTTGGTCAAGCTGTTCTTGTTCCTTTTGGACGCCAAGGTTTGATTAATGCTTTTATTGTGGGGTTTTCGGACTATGTTCCAGAAGATATTAGAGTTAAAAAAATAAATCGAATTTTAGATGAAACACCTCTTTTTTCTTTGAAATATTTAAAGCTTCTTGAGTGGGTTGCAAACTATTACTGTACTGATTTTGTAACAGTTTTAAACGCTGCAATTCCAATGAAGTTGATTGAAAAAAACTCTAAAACAGAACAATCTGTTGAGCTTGTAAATGATAATTTTGAAGGCTTAACAAAACGTCAAAAAGAAATTCTAGAGCTTCTTAAAAAAGAAGGCAAACAACCATTAATAGATTTTGAGGACAAAGCCAAAACTACACGTGCTACTATGAAAAAACTTGAAGAAAAAGGCTTTGTTAAGTTTAATTTGGAGCTTATTTATAGAAATCCTTTGACAATTTTCAAAAATGAAAAAATTGAGCCATTATTTGAATTATCATCTGAACAAAATGAAGTCTATGAAGGGATTAAGGGTAAATTAAAGTCACAAAACCCCATACTTTTACATGGTGTAACTGCTTCTGGTAAAACCGAAGTGTATTTCAAATTAATAAAAGATGTTATTGATTCAGGGAAAAATGTACTTTTTCTTGCGCCAGAGATTGCTCTTGCTTCACAGCTTACAAAGCGTTTAGCTAAAAAATTTGGAATAAATGATATTGCGATTTGGCATAGTAGTATTTCGGATGGTGAAAAATATGATGTTTGGCAAAGGCTTTATAATAATGAAATAAAAATCCTAGCAGGAGCGAGGTCTGCTGTTTTTGCGCCATTGCAAAATATTGGATTAATTATTATAGATGAAGAACATGAAGGTGCTTACAAACAAACAAATCCAGCACCAAGATATGATGCTCGAGTTGTTGCAAAACGATTAGCTCAATTTCACCAAGCTCCGCTTATACTAGGTTCTGCAACTCCTGATATTTCGACTTACTATTATGCACAAAACAATAATAATTTGTTTCAAATGCTAAAGAGATTTAACAATGCTCCGCTTGCAAAGCCTGAAGTTATAAATATGCAAGAATATGGCAAAGCCTCTTATCGAGGGATTCTATCAAAGCCTTTACAGACAGAGATAAAAGAAGCTATTGAAGCTGGAAAACAAGTTATTTTATTAATGAATCGTAGAGGTTTTTCGACTTATACACAATGTAAAGCTTGTGGAACTGTAGTAGAATGTCCGGATTGTTCTATTCCAATGGTCTGGCATGCTGACGGAAAAAAATTAAAATGTCATTATTGCAATAAAGAAATGAGTTTCCCTGATTTTTGTCCTCAGTGTGGAAGTGATGCTCTTGCAAATTCTGGAAGTGGAACTCAAAAAATTGAAATTCTTGTAAAAGAAATTTTTCCAGAGTATAGAGTTGAAAGGATTGATAGTGATATTTTAACAAAGAAAAATGCTCATATCGCATTATTAAATAAGTTTCAAAAAGGTGAAATTGATATACTTGTAGGCACACAGATGATTGCAAAAGGATTAGATAATCCAAATGTTACTCTCGTGGGTGTAATAAGTGCTGATACAGGCTTTTCTGTGCCAGACTTTAGAGCTTCTGAAAGAGGATTTCAACTATTGACCCAAGTCGCTGGCAGAGCTGGAAGAGGTGAATATAAAGGAAAAGTTTTATTTCAAACTTATAATCCTGACTATTATGCATTTCAAACCGCAAAGTCACAAAATTATGATAAGTTTTTTGAAACAGAAATTAAAGCTCGTGAAGAATTTGATTATCCACCATTTAGCCAAATTATACGTTTAATTTTATCTTCTTTAAACAATTTTAGAGCTGAAAAATCTGCGATGGAAATTGCTCTAAGGCTAAATACAATGACTGAAAAATTTGGTTTTTCGGAATATTTAGAAGTCTTAGGCCCTACACCATGTATAATTTCAAAAATTAATGGATACTATAGATATCAGATTCTTATAAAGAATAAACTATCTCAAAAAGGACATGATTTTGTATCAAAATTTTTAAGTAAGATTACATTACCAAAAGACATAAAAATGGCAATTGATGTTGATCCATTAGATATTTTATAATTTTTGAGATTAATAATTTGACCTACTTGCAAATACGATTTGTTTATCGTAGAATTAATTTTACGGCGACATGGCCAAGTGGTAAGGCAGAAGCCTGCAAAGCTTTTATTCCCCAGTTCGAATCTGGGTGTCGCCTTTTTTATTTTTCAACTTATCACTAATAATTAAAAAAAGAATATGGAAAGTATAGAGTTAAATCAATTTTGGGAGCAAATTAAAGCCGAGTTATTAGAGGCTTTACCTGATAATGCTCATCCTTGGATTCATCCGCTTGTTATTTCCGGTTATGATAAAGGGGTTTTGACTGTTGTAACTGGGCAAATAATGGGTAGAGATTTGCTTAGAAAAAATCATTATAAGCAAATTGTTGATGTGCTAAAAAAAATAACTCAAAATGAAAACTCAGATTTCAATATAATTTATGATGCTAATGCTGCAAAGAGTTTAAAAAAAGAAAGCGATAAGCTTCAAAAAAAAGTTGCTGCCGCTGCAATGAAGGAACAGGCAATGGAAAATCTTTCATACATGCAATCGGCATCTAACCTTAATTTGAAATATAAGTTTGAAAATTTTGTTGTTGGTGAAAATAATAAGTTTGCTCATGCTGTTGCAATGGCAGTAGCAAAAGCTCCAGCCCAAAAATATAATCCTTTGTTTATTTATGGTAATTCTGGATTAGGTAAAACCCATTTAATGCAAGCAATAGGGCATTATACTTTATTTAATAATCCAAAATTAAAAGTTAAATATACTAAAACTGAAGATTACATTAACGACTTTATTTCTAATTCTAGGAATAGTAAAGATCAAGTTGAAAATATGTCCAAGTTTAACCGCAAATATACTAATATTGATATTATTTTAATAGATGATATTCAGTTTATTGAAGGTAAGAAAAAAACAATGGATCAAATGCAGCATACATTTGATAGTCTTTATAATAAAGGAAAACAGATTGTAATAACTTCTGATAGACTTCCAAAAGATATTCCTAATTTGACAGCAGCACTTGATTCAAGATTTGCAATGGGATTAATGATTGAATTAACTGCTCCGGATGAAGATACAAGGTTTGAAATTATAAAAAAACTTGCAAATGACAATGGTCTAGTTTTTGAAGAAAAAGCTTTACGTTATATTGCAAAGAATTTTTCAAAAAATGTTCGAGAATTAGAGGGTGCTTTTAATAAAGTTTGTGCGTTTGCTGAAATTACAGAACAAGAATTAGATTTAAAACTTGCAAAAGAAGTATTAAAATGTAATGAAACTGAAAATGAAATTAGTATTGAATTAATTGCCGAAGTAACAGCTCAGTATTATAATGTTGATATAAAAGACATTAAAGGAACTGCAAGAGGACAAAAGATTTCAACAGCAAGACATATAGCAATTTATTTAGCTCGAGAAATAACAGAAAAAAGTTTTGTTAATATAGCTGATTACTATAATAAAAAACATACAACCATAATGTTTGCGTATGAAAAAGTAAAAAAAGAGATTTGTGTTAATAGGGACTTATCCAGTGCGGTAAGAGAAATTAAACAGGCGTTAAAAGTTATTTAGCCAAGTCTGCTAATCGTTCTAAAAAAAGCTCTATGATATTTTAATTAGGTAAGTGAAATTTGGGGATAAGTTAATAAAGAGGGATTATGCTAGATAATATTAAATACCTAATGAGTTTGAAAATCGTAGATAAAAATATTTTGGATGGAAATTTTGATATTGCATTAGAAAAGCTTAATTTTTTAATAAAAGAAGAGTTTCGACCATCTTTAACATATTTAAAACGTGGTCGTTTGTGTAAAAAACTTTTAATGTATGAAGAAGCATACTCAGATTTTACGTATATTATTAATAATTGTTCTGAAAAAAGTGATGCTTATTATGAGAGGCTTTTTTTGAATTATGAAATTGCTAATTTTTATGAAGCATTAAAAGACGCAAATTTAATTTTAACTTGGGATAATGAAAACTTTGATGTTAAAAGAATAAAATTTTTGTCATTAATTTTTACAATGCAAATAGAACAAGCTAAAGAATATTTAATGGAAATTTTTGAGTTTAATAAGTATAGAGCTATTCAATTTTTGTTTAATGAAGTTGCTTTTACTTTAGCTAAAAATGAGTACTCTAAATCAATAAAAATACTGGAGTTAATTGAATTATTAGATGAAAATAATCCAATAAAAATGTTAAAAGAATCAACAATTTATGGACTTGTTGGTGATAAAGAAAAACAAAAAGACATAATTTCAAAAATAGAACAAACTTTTCCAAAATATTTTGTTTCTCATTATAAATTTTCCGATATGTACGAGGACAAGGATTTGTTAGAAATAAGCTTTTTATTAGAGCTTGAAATTTTTGATAAACAAGGGCTATTTTTGTATCCATTCAGAATTTTAGAAGGATATAAAAACCACATTGAAGGTCATATTATAGATGCAAAAGAAAGCTTTGAAAAAGCTATAAAAATTAATCCAACAAAACCAGAAGCGTATGTTTTATTAGCTCAAACTTTGCAATTAATGTCAGGTTATAATAATCCTGAGTACAAAAAAGATGCTGAAGAAAATTATCAAAAAGCTTTACAAATATATCAAAATGAAAAACTTTCTGATAAAGCTGAAGATATGAAACGACAGCTAAAGCATTTAAATTCTACTCTAAGTTTTAAATAAAATATTGAAAAAATAAATTTGCTATTAATAGCAAATTTATTTTTTACGTGTTTTTGAATAAATATGATACAGAAATTACCTCGGATAAATCTATCAAGAACAAAAAGCCTCGCAGACGATGCTTATCGCTATGCATATAATGGCGATTCAAGGGTTGAAGCTAGTTTGTTAGAATTTTATAAAGAAGCGGTGCATTGTCCTAGTGTTGCGAAAGTTATTGCAAGAAAGTCTATTGTTGATGGCCTAGAACGATATAAAAAAATGGTAGCAGAAACGATTGTATTTAGTAATAAAGAATATTGGGCACTTGTAAAAGATTATTTTACAAATTCTGTTGAAGCCATAGCAATTATAAATGAAGCTAAATATGATAGAGATATTAAAGAATATTATGATGTGTTTGAGAAAAAGTTTACAGAAACTCTTTATCCAACAACTCATAAAATAAGAGAAAAAATTATTGAAGATGGGAGAGTTGTCTACGGACAAGTTACTCCTAGAAAATCTTTAGGTTTAAGAGCGTGGCTAAGATACTCTAAATTGTTTGCTGAAGCTAACGCTATGAAATCCCATAATTAATACTTGAGCTTGTCACTGGCTGGAAGTAATCTACTTTATTAATAGAATGAGAATCCACAATCGGAGATGGTGGCATTATTACACCTTTGAATAAAGCAAAAGACATTCTACGATAAAATTTATTAAGCCATTCCTGTTTTTGTTCTTTAGAAATGTTCATTTTTTTCTCATAAATAAATTCGGCTTTCATTAAATCAGAATAACTTTCATTCCAATTTTCAATTCTCCAAATTATTTCATCTAAAAACTCATAAGGCATAAGTGCATCCTCCGCACAAAGAGTTTTTCCAGTATTAGGATCTATCGCTAACTCAGCACCTGGACGTTTAAGAATTATAGATTCTGGTATTGCATTTTTTTTCATTCTATTTTCGTTCATCCAACGTGCAAGCGCAAAAAGTTTTGTTTTTGTTACATCAGCTATTGGTGCAAAACCGCCTGACATATCACCATTTATGGTTGCATAGCCCATATACAATTCTGACTTATCTGAAGTTGCTATTGGTATACAAGATGCAAACTCATTTGCAATTCCAAATAAATACATTGCTCTTGAACGAGCTTGAATGTTATCAGAAGTAAATGATTCTTTATATCGACAATTCCATTTTGTTTCAACTTCTTTAAATAAGTTTTGAAAACAATCATCTGTTGTTTTATACATTTCTTTTATAGGAGCTTCTGCAAATCCTATACCAAGATTTTTTGCCAAGATTTCAGCATCAGACTTACTTTCATCACTTGTTAATTTTGAAGGCATTGATACGCCAAAAACATTTTCTTTACCTAAAGCATCTGTTAATAAAACAGCACAAACTGTTGAATCAAGCCCGCCAGATAAACCTAAAACAGCACGTTTGAGACCGCATTTTGTGAAATAATCTCGTATTGATTGAACAATGGATTTATATGTGCGTTCCAAATCCCAACTATAATCTAAAACAAAAGAATTTGGAGCTTCCTTTGGATAATCAGAATATTTACCCCCAATTTTTCTAAAAGGATTAACTATTAAAAGTTGTTCTTCAAAATCTTTAGCACGTGCAAAAATTTCACCGTTTTCATCACAAGCTAAACTTTGACCAGAATAAGACCAACAATCAATTGAGCCAACTTGGTTTACTTCTAAGATCGGACGTTTTGTTTTTATAGCGAGCTGTTTTAAAGCTTCTTCTCGTTTTATTTGTGAGCCTGCTCTAGAAGGGATTGCTTCTGGTTTAATTAAAAATTCTACTCCATCATGAAATTCTTTTGAAGTAATATATTCACAATTTTTAAGTATTTTATCAATTTTTCCGCTTCTTAATATTGCATAAGCTTGATTTTTATCTTCGTCATAAAATCCTATTAATGCTGAAATTTTTGTACACTTTTGTGCTATTTTTTCAAGCCATTTTTTAGATTCAACAAGAATAAAAGGATAACGATCTATAAAATCTTTCATTTCAAATCCTAATAGTGCATTTTTAGGAAAAGCAATAATATCCAAATCTAATAATGAGGCTTGTTCAATAAACTCAGAAATTTTATTAGAATTATATTCTAAATTTCCTGCAATAGGATTGATTTGCGCTAAACCAACAAAACCTCCTAATTTTATAAACTCTTTTAATTCTGAATCAATTTCAATCATAATATGCCAATCTTATTTTTTCATAATTCTTTTTGCAATTTTTTTGCATTGAATTTTTTGTACTTCTTCAATAACTTTTGTTATAACTTCATCCCAAGCTTTTGATGTTTCGCATTGAAAAGGCCTTATAGATTTATACCAGCCAATGTCTGAGCCTTGAGTTTTAAACCAACGCCATTCAACAATTTTGTTGAAAAGTCCAAAAGTTTTTACTCCTAAAGCTCCAGCAAGGTTCATAACTCCATTATCGGTTGTTATCATTAAATCCATACATTTCATTGCGCAAGCGGTATCTTCCCAATTAGTAAAGGTTTTACCAAGCCTTATTAAATTACAATCCTCTGGGATTCTATCCATCTGTCTTGAAAGATCATCAACTTGAAAACTATAGACTTCAACTTCTGACAATCTTAGCAGAGGGTACATAAATTCTAAAGGAATATCTCTATCTGTTTCTTTAGAAGCCATAGTGCCTTCAAAAGCTATTCCAATTTTAAGTTTTTCAGTAGGATTAATGTACTTTTTCTTGTAATTGTTAATATTTGCTCTTGAAACATTTAAATAACCATCGGCTTTTGGAATAGAATCTGGTTGTGTATTACAAATGATAGGTAAATCCATCATTGGAATGTAGTAATCATAATTGATTTCAGAAAGCTTGTCTTCCGAATAAATATCAACATCTAATCCAGAAGCTTGGAATAAACTAATAAGGCCTTTTTGTACAACTAATGAAACTTTTCCTGTTAATTTTTTTAATTCATCAACAAATCTAACAAACATTATAGAGTCGCCAAAACCTTGTTCAAAATGAACAAGAACATGTTTATCTTTTATATCAACTTTCATATTCCAGCGCTTCTTTTTATTGCTGAATATCGCAGGAAAAGATACATTTTTTAAATCTTCTTTTTGGAATCTATGTTGTAAGAATTTAAAACCTTCAGAGAAGCGTTTATGTCTTACCAAATAAGCTCCATAAGCATGTAAATCTGAATGTGTTGGATTTAGATACATTAATTTAGAATAGTATTCATCAGCTTTTTGAATTTCATCAAATTTACCATATACATAAGCTAAGTTTTTAACAATAACTCTATTGTTAGGATTTAATTTATAAGCTTTTTCTAAATATTCAATCTGTTTTTCTTTAAATTTATCTTGATAACAAGTTGAATACAAATGACCTAACATATTATAAATAGAATAATTGTTTTTATTTTTTTCTAATGCTTTTTCATAATATTCAATGGCTTTTATGTTATCTTTTATTTCGGAGTAAGTTATATCTGCTAAATATACATATACATCTTCTTTATCTGGAGAAATTTCTTCAAAGCGTTTCAAAAATTTTATCGCTAAATCTGCATTTCCGATAGATTTCATACAAAGTCCTATGTATTTGTAGACATTAATAGGAAACCCTGAATACTTCATTAAATCTCTATATATTTCAATTGCATCAATCCATTTTTTTTCATCAGTTTTTTGTTTAGCGTAATTTAGTGAATAATTAATATAAGAGTTTAATGTTGAATTATATTCATTCTCTTTCAATAAAGGCAAAATTTCTCGATATAATTGCAATCCTTTTTCAAAATCATTATTTTTGCAATAGTATTCAGCCATAGCTATGTCTAAAGAATTTATTAAATCTTTTGAGGTATCAATGGGAATTTCTTTTTTTATGACCAAATGCTTTGAAACTTGTACCATATTTTCACCTTTTTTTTGTAATTTCATTTGTAATATTAGCAAAATAAAGCAATGTAGACAATAAATTAATATAAATTCTTACGAAATTCTTTAATTTTAGATGCTTTTTCTGAGTAATCCTCTTTCAATAGTTCATTTAAGGAATTTTGTAGCATATCAATAGCATCCTTTATGTTGATAGAGTTTAATTTCACCATATCATTAGCCATTTGTAAATTAGATAGCGCTAATCTTGTAGTATCTCTAAATCCACTAGAAGCAAGTTCTTGCGCAAGAGGATTATTTTTTATGTTTTCACAAAGCGCTTGGGCTATAACCATTGGCATGTGCGATATTAATGCAACAGCTTTATCGTGCTCTTCTGGAGTTGTTATAATAATTTTTGCACCCATAGATTCAATAACTTTTTCTAAGATTTCTTGCTCGTTTATAATAACTCCATTTAAAGGCGTTATAACCCATTTTGCATTCTTAAAAAGCTCGGGGAAAGAACTTTCCCAGCCAGAGTTTTCAGTTCCAGCCATTGGATGTGATGGTATGAATTTATATGAATATTCTTTTTTAGAAACAAAGCCTTTAAGACTACATACATCAGTTACAATGGTTGTCGAAGGCAAAAAACTTTCTAATTTATCTAAAACTTCTAAAGTAACATTCATTGGAGTACATACAAAAACCAAATCACAATCTTTAAGTCTTTCATAATCTGTAGAAATGTTTTTTCCTTTTACAGAAGAAGAAACCCCTATGACATCATATTTATCTCTCAAAGCTTTAAATATAGATCCGCCAATTAGACCTAGTCCAATAACACCTATTTTCATAATAAATCCTTATGATTAAATTGTTTTCGACCTTCAACATAATCAGCGACAATATCACCATTACCTTGAAGTGTGTATTTATAGATAGTAAGTCCTTCTAATCCAACAGGGCCTCTGGCATGGGTTTTGTTAGTTGAGATACCAACTTCTGCGCCAAAACCATATCTAAACCCATCTGCAAACCTTGTTGATGCATTATGATAAACTCCCGCTGAATCAATTGCTGATAAGAATATTTGAGCATTTTCTCTATCTTCTGTAATAATTGATTCTGTATGACCTGAAGAATATTCATTAATATGTTCAATAGCTTCATCTAAAGAACTTACAATTTTTACTGATAAAATCTTATCCGAATATTCAATATGCCAAGATTCTGGAGCAAACATTAATTGAATGTTTGCTTCTTTTAAAGATTCCAAAAGTTTATTTTGAGCTTCAAAATCTTTATGAATAAGAAGGGTCTCAACAGTATTACAAGCGCTAGGATATTGTGTTTTAGCATCAATTACAATTCGTTTTGCTTTTTCTAAATCCGCAGTTTCATCAACAAATATATGACAAATTCCATCAGCATGACCTAATACAGGAATTTTTGTGTTTTCTTTTACAAATTGTACAAGACTGTTTCCACCACGTGGAATTATTAAATCAATATATTTATCTTGCTCAAGCATTTCTTTAACATCATCACGTGTAAACACTTGCGTTAAAACATTTTTAGGAAACTCTTGTATTGAACTTAAAGCAGATTGGATAATTTCCATAATAGCTTTGTTTGTATTTACAGATTCTTTTCCGCCTTTAAGAATAACAGCATTAGAAGATTTTATTGCTAAAGCTGAAATTTGAGAAATAACATCAGGTCTAGCTTCAAATATGATACCTAAAACTCCAATTGGACATGATTTTTTTGTTAAAATTAATCCAGTATCAAGAGAACGCTGTAATAAAATTTTACCAATAGGATCTTCTAGCTCGTAGATGTCAATTATTCCTTGAATCATGTCACGCATTTTGTTTTCATCAAGTTTTAAGCGGTTATAAACAGCTTGTGGAATTTTCCCTTCGGCTTGTTCTAAATCTTGTTTATTAGCTTCAAAAATTCTTGATTTATTTTTATCAAGAGTTTCTGCTACAGCTAAAAGAGCTTTGTTTTTAATTTCTGTTGATAATGTTGCTAGTTTTTTAGAAGCTTGTTTTGCATTTTTTGCTAATTCTATAAAGTTATATTCTACCATTTCTATAATCCTCAACTCTTTTGCGGTATTGCAAACGTCTTAGATTAATCATAGTAGATAAACGTTTTTTTAGCAAATGTTGTTGAAGCGACATTGCAGGCATGTTTTCTGTAAAAGAAGGTTGTTTTAAAACAAATCCAGTTAAATCCATAAAAGGAACGGAATTTCGATAGTCCATATAGGGACTACTTGGTGTAAAATCTGTCATTCTCTCTCCTTAAAACGATCTGTGATAGACTAATGTTAATTCAAAAAATAATCTTAAACAATATAAATTTAAGAAACGTAAAGAAAATATGCTTGAAAAGTTTTTATGTTGTTGATATATTAATTAAGTAATGCTTGTGCGTAACAAAATATGCGCTCGTAGCCCAGTTGGCCGTTCGAGATTTTACGAAGTAAAATTCGAACAAAAATAGAGAAAATAGAAACGCTCTATCCAACGGGTGAAAGGCAAAAAGAATAAGATACGCGCTCGTAGCCCAGTTGGATAGAGCGTTTGGCTACGAACCAAAAGGTCGGGGGTTCGAATCCCTCCGAGCGCGAATAAAAAAGCTGATGGTCAATCTATCAGCTTTTTTATTTACTTTGGATATGGATAAGTGTATTTTTTATTTTATTGTTCAGTTTGGTTAGAAGTTGTATTGTAACGGGACTTCTGCGAAATAACAGTTCAAATGCGAATTGGGCATAAAGAGGCTTGTTGTTTAAGTCGTAGCGGTCGGAAGTGTTCCAAAATTCGCATTTCAAATGTACTGATAAGTCCTTGAGCTGTCGGATGCTGTCCGAGCTTGGATTTTTGCTTATAAGTTAACAATGGCAGTTGTTAGCACCAAATTTGTGTTTGTAACACTTCAAATGCGAATTTTGGAACAGGACATTTGAAAAAAAATTTCCTCCCCAGAGGGGGAGGTTAGGTGGGGTATGAACTAAAAATTAATCTAAATATTTAACTATCTCACCTAATACAGATTCTATATTTGTATCAATATCATTATTCCAAAATCTTATAACTCTAAAACCTCTTGATTCCAGATAATCTGTTCGTTCTTTATCATAGATTATGGCTTGTTCTTCATTATGCTGTCCACCATCTAATTCAATAATTAAATTCTTTTCACGACAAACAAAATCAACGACATAATTACCAATAGGATATTGACGCCTAAAACGACAGTTATTAATTAATCTTTTTCTTAAATAATACCAAAGCTTCTTTTCTTGCTCTGTCATATTATTTCTTAATTTACGAGCTCTAATATATTTTTCTTGCATAGATTGATTATAACATATTTAGGACTGTACCCCTCCCAGCTCCGCACTTAATTTTTGAAATATTACTATAATTTAGTAAAACATCTACGTGCGTAGCACCCTCCCCCTTTGGGGAGGAATAATCAAAAAGTCGGATTAAACCCGACTTTTGTTGATTTCAAAAATTTATTTAACTTTTTTAACTAATGAAAAGACTTCTTTTTTTATTGTTGAAAGCTTTAATCGGTCATATTCATACTTTCTATCTACAAGTTCTGTCTTTTTCTTTTCTAAACTTTTTCTTAGAATATCTATTTCATCTTCTAATTTATTAATTTCATTTAATTTAGTGGAATTTTTTTCTTTAATATACTCAGTTGCTTTATCTATGTAATAATCAACGTTATGTGGTATACATTCATCAAAAACACTACGTCCAAGCATAAGTTCTATTAATAGCCTTCTAGGGGGAATATAAGCAAAACCACTAGAAACAGATTTTATTGGAGCAATCTTATTGCTGCTTAAATTTTGGACGTAATATTCTTCAGTTTTATTATTATAACCAATACTTATTAAATCATCAGTTGGAATATCTTCTAATGCAAATTGAACCGCTAAAGTAGCTTCCCCATCTTTATATATAAAATGTTCTAAACTACTTTTTGTATTCTTATCATCAGCAAATCTTGCTTTAAAGCTTGGTTTTGAATAATTAACACTTGGATTAAAATTTACTTGCATACATACACCTACTTTCTATTTATACAAGTAATAAACCATCTAAAAATATTTTTTGCTAGTTTAATGACTCCGATTTTGAGAAAATTTTATAAACAAAGTTTACCAAAATTCGCATTTCAAGTGTTACGTTACAAACAGTCTTTTGATGGACTCAAAATTCCATATAACCCCACCTTTATCCGCCCCATTCAGGAGGAAAGTTAGATTGTTTCTATATTTACCTCCAAGTCCTTAAAAAGTCCAAATTGGGAATTTTGATATTAAAAAGGTGCATTGCAATGCACCCTATCAACTAATTTTTATTTATCAAAACAATAATGATATCCCCCCCCCAAAAAACAGAGTTTTTCATCAAACTCCTTTTGTAACAAATTGTAAAGATGAATTTTAATCAGTCTTAAACCTCCTTATAATATGCTATATAA
This sequence comes from bacterium, assembly GCA_017482685.1. GTDB lineage: Bacteria > Cyanobacteriota > Vampirovibrionia > Gastranaerophilales > Gastranaerophilaceae > CAG-196. Next base: position 20,586 of record JAFUMP010000035.1, read on the forward strand.
CCTATTTGAAGTAGGGTGAAATAATATAAAGAGAGCAATTTTTTTTCTTTAAAAGTTTTATTAATTATAGGGATAAGAATTAAAGTACAAATCATTACTTCTATCGTTATGAAAGGCAAAAGTCCTAAATACTTGGAACAATTGGCACAAAATTTGGGAAGGGCTGTTCGTACTAATAATGGATTTAATGTACGGGTAGGACAAGTTGTTGATGGAAATGTTCAAACAATAGCTACAAAAACATTAAAAGATGGGCGTAAAATTACACAAGAAGTCTGGCATTCACTAGATGGTGGAACTTATGCATATACAACACAACAAAAAGGGCTTAGAAACATTTTTGAAAGTGTCGTACTAAAAGGTGCAAATGGTGAAATTTTGAACTCTACTATTAATGGTGCTAGAAAGTTCACTGCTCAGCGCAATGTTCCTGTCGGTCATGTTAATGGTAAGTATACAACAATCCCTGTAAGTGATATAATTACTGATAGTTGTCATATTCGTCGAGTTGGTGATGCTTCGAATACGAATTATTTTAATAGCTATCCTTCAAGATTAGATTCTATAAAAGAGGCTTCTATGAAAGAGGCAATTAATAATTTTAGAAAATTTGCTTAGCAAGCAGGGTGCGTTAATAAGACGCACCTTTTTTAATTCAGAAATCTTTATGCTAGAATCAAAATCATGAAAACAAAATTTTGGACAGCATTCGCTTCGATTGAGCAATTAGATTCGACTTTTATCCAAAGGCTTTATAACTACTTTGGTGATATTGAAACAGCTTGGAATGCAAGTATTTCTGATTTAAAACAAATTGAAGGCTTAAGTGTCAGAAAAACCGAGAATTATTTTGCAAAAAAGAAGGATGTAAACCCCGAGCAAACATTAGAATTTGTTCAAAATAAAGGAATTAATATTCTTACTTATGATAGTGATATTTACCCCTTTATGCTTCGTCAGATTTCAAACCCTCCAATGACTTTGTTTTATAAAGGAGATTTGTTTTCTTGCAATCTTGATAGAACTCTCGCTTTTGTTGGTTCAAGACGAGCAAGTTTTAATGGTAAGGAAGCGGTAAAATCAATTATTTCTGATTTAGGGAATACTGATATTACAATTGTTTCCGGCCTTGCAGCAGGAATTGATGCAGTATCACACGAAAGTGCAATTACGAATAATTTAAAAACAATTGGTGTAATTGCAAGCGGGTTTGATTTTACGTATCCAAGTTCTAGTAAATATCTTTATGAAAAAATGGAAAACGGATGTGGAGCTGTAGTTACGGAATATTATCCAACTTTTGAGCCGATAAAATTCAGATTTCCTCAAAGAAATAGAATTGTAACAGGCCTAAGTTATGGAACAGTTGTTGGCGAAGCTGCTATGAAAAGTGGAGCTTTAATAAGTGCAAATTTAACCCTTGAACAAGGTCGAGAGTTGATGTGCATCCCTGGTGCTATTAACAATATAAATACAGAAGGTATTTATAAATTGTTAAAAGATGGTGCAACTTTGGTTACAAGAGGTGAGGATGTTTTAAACGCCTTAAATTGGGCTATTGTAAAAATGCCAGCAAAAGCACAGTTTTCACAAAATTTAGATGAAAATACTCAACTTATTTTTGATATAATTGGAGTTGAGCCGAAAGGGTTTGATGAAATCCAAATTTATACAGGATTATCAACAGAAGAACTTTTAGTTCGTTTGACAGAAATGGAACTTAGTGGTTTGATAGAACAAGTCGAAGGTGATCGTTATATACGAGCAAGGCATTAATTATCTTCAAGGGGAAAGAAAAATAAATGGCAGAAGCTTTTGCAGAAGAGAAAAAAACAAAATCAAAAAAAGAGAAGGCTCTTGTAATAGTCGAGTCTCCTGCTAAATCAAAAACTATTAAAAAGATTTTAGGCGATAGCTATACGATTGAAGCTAGTTTTGGCCATGTTCGTAATTTACCCCTAAAAGATCCTAAGACTGATAATTTAGGTTTTGATGTTAATAACAACTTTGAGCCAAAATTTGAAATTATTGACGGTAAGCAAAAAGTTGTTACTAAATTAAACGAGCTAGCAAAACGCTCTGATAAAATTTATCTTGCATCTGACCCTGACCGCGAAGGAGAAGCTATTGCATGGCACGTACGTCAGATTTTAAAAGTGCCTGATGAAAAGATTTATAGAATAGTATTTAATGAAATTACTCCAAAAGCGGTTAAACATTCTGTAGAAAACCCACGTGCAATTGACATGGATATGGTACAAGCTCAGCAGACAAGACAAATTCTTGATAAGCTTGTAGGTTTTAAACTTAGTCCAGTTCTTTGGAAACAAATCGGAAATAGGAATCTTTCTGCTGGTCGTGTGCAATCAGTAGCGCTTCGTATGATTTGCGAAAGAGAAGAAGAAATTGAAGCTTTTGTTCCAAAAGAATATTGGTCAATTCATGCATTGATGGATAAAGATGGTAAAATTTTTGAAGCGGAAGTTACAAAGCACAAAGGCAAAAAGTTTGATATAAATAACGAAGCAGAAGCCACTGCTATTAAGGAATATTTATTAAATCCTACAACAGAATTTAAAGTAGAAAAAGTTACAAAAAAAGAAACAAAGCGTAAGCCTACTGCTCCCTTTATAACATCAACTCTTCAACGTGCCGCTAGTACAAAGCTTGGCTTTGGTGTCTCAAAGACCATGCAAGTAGCCCAAAAGCTATATGAAGGTATGGAAATTGATGGAACTCCAGTCGGTTTGATTACTTATATGAGAACAGACTCTGTTCGCGTATCAGATGACGCTCAAGAAATGGCAAAAGATTTTATTCTTAATAATTATGGTAAAGAATATTATCCGTCTTCGCCTAATTCCTATATAAAAGGCAAACAAAATGTACAAGATGCTCACGAAGCTATAAGACCATCTTATCCAGATAAAACACCTGAAAGCATTAAACAATATTTGGATGCTGATCAGTATAAATTATATAAACTTATTTGGGATAAGTTTATGTCTTCGCAAATGGCTCCAGCAAATATAGCTAATAAAACTGTTGAAATCGGTACAGGAGATTATACATTAAGAGCGGGTACAAGTAAGATTCTTTTTGATGGTTTCTTGAAACTTTACAATGATGCTGAGGAAGATGAAAAAGATGCAGATGCTAAAATTCCTGATTTAAATGACGGAGATAAGGTAACTTGTAAAGAAATTAATCCAAAACAACATTTTACACAACCTCCTCCAAGGTATAATGAAGCATCTCTGGTTAAGGCTCTTGAAGAACATGGAATTGGTCGTCCGTCTACTTATGCGACGATTATTACAGTTATTCAGACTCGTAAATATGTGGAGAAAAAAGATAAAGCGCTTCATCCAACTTTGCTTGGTAGAACTGTTTGTAAGCAATTAGTATCACAATTTGCGGATATCATGGATTACAAATTTACAGCTGGCATGGAAGAAAAATTAGACTTAATTGCAGAGCAAAAACTTGTATGGAATGTTGTTCTACAAGAGTTTTATACGCCTTTTATGGAAGTTGTAAATTCTGTTATGAAAACGGCGCAAAAAGTTGTTATTGAAAGTGATAAAGTTTGTCCAAATTGTGGGAAGAAAATGCTTGTTAGAACAAGTCGTACTGGTAATCAGTTTTTAGGCTGTTCTGGTTATCCAGAATGTAAAACAGCTATTTCTATAAATGATTCTATACAATTAGATTCAGAGAATGATTCATCTGCAGAACTTCTGGTGGTAGATGAAAAATGTGAAAAATGTGGCGCGTCAATGGTTTTAAAAACTGGGCCTTACGGAAAGTATATTGAATGTACTGAATGCAAAGAACGTAAGAAATACGTGCGCTCAACAGGGGTTAAATGTCCGAAATGTGGAGAAGGTGAGATTATAGAAAAAAAATCTAAAGCCGGAAAAATTTTCTTCGGTTGTAATAAATATCCAGATTGTTCTTATGCTTTGTGGGATGAGCCAACTGGTAATAATTGCCCTGAATGTGGAGAATTGTTGCTTAAAAAGATTACTAAAAACGGTGATTTTGAAGTTTGCTCAAATAGGACTTGTAATTATAAAAGACAAATTGAATCTGAAAAGGTTGAAAATTCTGTTGAATAAAACTAGGAGAGAAATCTCCTAATTTTTTAAGCTCAAATGTGATTGTTTTTTTAATAAATAGTATTAAAAGAAAGGATTGCTTTATTAAAATATTTGCTATACCAACTGTATTTCGGCATGCATTTAGGGGAAATACTTTTATTAGACTATAAAACTAAATATTAAAAAAATAATCGTTTACAAAAATTTACAATTTATCCTCAAATCTAATAAAAACGCTTGCAAACAGAAATTCAGCAAGTATTATTAGATAAGATGCCGTATTGTGCATTACATTGAAAGCCGAAAATAGAGGAAAATAAATGGCAAAAGACGTAATAGAAATAGAAGGTACAATTCTTGAGTCAATGCCGAATGCAATGTTCAGAGTAAAACTTGAAAACGGACATGAAATTCTGGCTCATATCTCAGGAAAGATAAGAAAGAATTTTATCAGAATTCTTCCAGGTGACAAAGTAAAAGTAGAAATGACACCGTATGATTTAACAAAGGGAAGAATTACTTTCAGACTTAAGTAGCATAAAAATATAAAGGAAACAGAAAAATGAAAACAAGATCATCAGTAAAACCAATGTGCGACAAATGCAAAGTTATTAAAAGAAAAGGCAGAGTTGCAGTTATTTGTGAAAACCCAAAACACAAACAAAGACAAGGCTAAGCAAATGGAAAATTGAAAATGTAAAATTGAAAATTATTTATAAAATTTTCCATTTTCAATTTACAATTTTCAATTAACACAAAAATTTAAGTAATAATACATAAAGAAAAGGAAAAAAAAATGGCAAGATTAGTAGGGGTAGACTTACCTCGTAACAAAAGATTAGAAGTAGCTCTTACATACATTTATGGTATCGGACCTGCTAGAGCTGCAAAAATTCTTGAGAAAACTGGCATTTCTCCAGACTTAAGAACAGATGATTTAACCGAAGACGATATTAGAGAATTGCGTAACGCATTATCTGAATACAATATCGAAGGTGACTTAAGACGTGAAGTTGCAATGAATATTAAACGTCTTCAAGAAATCAACTCTTACAGAGGTATGAGACACAAAAGAGGTCTTCCTTGCAGAGGTCAAAGAACAAAAACTAACGCAAGAACAAGACGCGGTAAAAAGACTGGACCTATCGCTGGTAAGAAGAAATAGGCATTTCTAAATAGCGTAGGTTAAAATGGAAAGTGGAAAATGGAAAATTGAAAATTATTTAAAATTTTTGATAAAGCAAATTTCACTAATAGAATAATTTATAATAACTTTCCATTTTCAATTATCAATTTTCCATTCATAACAAGAAATAAATAGCAAAAATAATATAAGGAAAGAAAAAATGGCAAGACCAAAAACTACAAAGAAAAAAGAAAAGAAAAATGTATTGCAAGGGGTTGTACACATTCAATCAACTTTTAACAATACAATAGTAACTTCTACAGATATGCAAGGTAATGCTATTGCTTGGGCTACTGCTGGTGCTGCTGGTTTCAAAGGTGCTAGAAAAGGTACTCCATTTGCAGCTCAATCTGCGGCTGAATCTGTAGCTAAAAAATCTATCGACCAAGGTATGAAAAAGGTTGAAGTTTATATCAAAGGACCTGGTTCAGGTCGTGAAACAGCAATCAGAGCTATCCAAGCTGCTGGTTTGGAAATTACATTGATTAAGGACGTAACACCTATTCCTCACAACGGATGTCGTCCACCTAAGAAAAGACGTGTTTAGTACAAATTAATGAAAATGTTTTAATGGAAAATGGAAAGTGGAAAATTGAAAATTGTTATTGATGCTACGCATCACAATTATCAGAAGCACTTCTTGAAATAAAAGTAAATAATTATCCATTTTCAATTATCAATTTTCAATTAGAAAAAGTCGGGGCTTGAACTTCGCCAAAAGTTTAAACCATAGATGCCCGATAAAAGAAAAGGAGAAAATAAAATGGCAAGATACACAGGACCAACTAATAAGCTATTCAGAAATAAGAAAGTTAAAGATATTTCAAATAGAAAATTAACTTCTTCAATGAGACAAACTGCTTCAGGTCAACATGGTGCAGTTAGAAAGAAACTTTCTGAATATGCTTTACATTTAGCAGAAAAACAAAAAATCAGATTTACATATTTAGTAAGTGAAAAACAATTCGCTAAATATTACCATGAAGCAGCTAGAAGAAAAGGTGTTACAGGTACTATTCTTCTTCAACTTTTAGAATCTAGACTTGATAATATTTTATTCAGAGCTGGTTTCGGTATTACAAGAAAACAATCTAGACAAATCGTTAACCACGGTCACGTATTAGTTAACGGTAAGAAAGTAGATATTCCATCATATTTAGTTAAAGCAGGTGATGTAATTACTGTAAGATCTAGAAGCAATGATTACTTAAAAGCTGTAATGAGCATGATTGATTTATCTTGCGCACCAGCTTGGGTGACTGTTGATAAAGATGCTTTAAAAGTTACATTTGACAGAGTTCCTGAAAGAGAAGAACTTGATCCTGAAATCAAAGAACAATTAGTTATTGAGTACTATTCAAAATAGGCTGATAGGAGAGAAAAATATGGAATTAAAAATTAAAACTGTTAATACAATGGCAGGCTCAGATGGTTCACAATATGGTAAATTTACTATTGAACCATTAGAAAGAGGTTTCGGTCTAACTATTGGTAACGCATTAAGACGTGTATTACTTTCAAGCTTAGAAGGTACTGCAGTAACTTCTTGTAGAATTGAAGGTATTACTCATGAATACACTGCTATTCCAGGTGTATTAGAAGATGTTATTGATGTTATGTTGAATCTTAAAGGTTTAGCAGTTAAAACTGAATCTAAAGAACCACAACATTTAAGAATAGATGTTGATAGAGCTGGCGCAGTATTAGCAAGTGATATTCAATTACCTGCAGGTGTTAAAGTTGTTAATCCTGATTGGTTAATTTGTACAATCGCTGAAGGCGGTTCTTTCCACGCTGATATAATTGTTGAAACAGGAAAAGGTTATGCAGCGAATGATGTTCCTAAAAACTCAAAATCTGGAGCATCAATTGATGTACTTCCTATAGATGCTACTTTCATGCCTATTAAGAGAGTTAGCTACGAAGTTGAAAACACTCGTGTTGGCGATAGCATTGATTTTGATAAATTGACTTTAGAAATTTGGTCAAATGGTACAATTGATGTAACAACCGCATTAAGCCAAGCTTCTGAATTATTAATTGAACATTTTGTTCAAATTGCTGGTATTTCTGGTAAAACTATTCAAACAAGAGAAGTTGAAGATGTTGTTTCTGATTCTGTAATTGAAGAAGAAGTTGCTTCATCTGATGAACCATCAATTACTATTGATGAATTAGAATTATCAGTAAGAGCATATAACTGCTTAAAAAGAGCAAGTATCAATTCAATGGCTGAATTATTAAAAAAATCAGAACATGATTTGTTAAATATTAAAAACTTCGGTAAAAAATCTTCTGATGAAGTAATTGAAAGATTACGTCATTTTGGCTTAGACTTAGCTCCAAGCCCAGAGTTGGATGAAGAAGGAATGGTTATCGAATCAGCTGAATAGCTGATTTAAATGGAAAGTGGAAAATGGAAAATTATTTAAATTTTTGATAAAACAAATTTCACAAATAAAATGATTTATTAAAATTTTCCATTTTCAATTATCAATTTTCCATTTACGCAAAGAAAGATAAATAGTAATAATATATAAAGGAAAGTAAAAAATGAGACACCAAACAAAAAAACATACGCTTGGTAAAGCACCAGACCAGAGAAAGGCTTTGTTGCGTTCATTAGCTACTGAACTTTTCGCTCATGGAGAAATCAAAACAACTATGGCTAGAGCTAAAGCTCTTCAACCATACGCTGAAAATGTTATCTCTTTAGCGAAAAAAGGTGACTTGAACTCAAGAAGATTAGCTGGCAGATACATATTTGATAAAGAAATCGGTCAATTAATCGATACAGCTACTGGCGAATTATTTGATGCACCTCAAGAAGGTAAAAAACTAGCTAAACAAACTGTTCTTAGAAAATTATTTAGCATAATAGGTGTTAAATATTCTTCAAGACAAGGTGGTTATACTAGAATCTACAGACTTCCACCTCGTAGAGGGGATGCTTCTGAAATGGCATTAATCCAATTGGTATAATTAATGCGTTACGCTCTTGATGTTCAGTATAGGGGTAGACGTTATGCTGGTAGTCAGATTCAGTTTGAAAATGGTGAACAGATAGCGGAGCCGACAATACAAGGTGAACTAGAGAAAGCACTTAGTACATTGATATGCGTAAGCCGGTGTGAAGACCGAAAAGACTTGCAGAAGTGCAAGGCTTTGGAGGGCGAAACACTACGAAACCGCCGTTATGAACGAAACGATAGTGAAGTGAATGAAGCAATCTTTGATTGCACAGGCGGTGAAAAGCTTAAAAATATAAGACCGATTAAAACAATCTTCTCCGGAAGAACTGATAAAGGTGTAAATTCATTAGGACAAGTCGTTCATTTTGATTGTGACAAAGATATTGTTGCTTCAAAATTTGTCTATCAAATGAACGAAATCTTGCCTGATGACATCTCAGTTGATAACTTGAGAGTTGTTCCTGATTCGTTTCATGCTCAAAAATCTGCAAAGAGTAGATATTACAGATATGAGTTTATTAACAGACGTTATAAACAAGCTTTTGATGGTGATATCTTAAGAGTAAAATACGAAATAGATGTAGAGCGAATGCAAACCGCTTTGAACTTCTTAATAGGAGAACACGATTTTTCAAGTTTTAAAAGCTCTGGAACGCTAAACCCAAGCAAAGTTTGTTTTATAACTAGAGCCGAAGTTGAAAAACAAGGCGATAGAGTTTTTATCCATATTGAAGGAAATAGATTTCTTTATAATATGGTAAGAACAATAGTCGGTACTCTTCTAGAAATAGAAGGACATAAACTGCCACCTGAACACATGAAAGATGTTCTTGAGGCAAAAGACCGCCGTAAGGCGGGGCGAACTGTTAGTCCTTATGGGCTGACGTTAGTTCGAGTAAAATACTCGGACTAAAAGAATGGAAAATTGAAAATTGAAAATGGAAAATTTTTACATTTTTTATTTATTCAAATTCAGTTTTCTAAAATAGTACAAAATTGAAAAAGCGAAATTTGATAATAGAAATTACGATATAATTTTCAATTTTCAATTTAATTAACAAAACAAGAAGGAAAAGAAAATGGCAAATAAAACATATTCAGCAAAACCTCTTGAAGTTGAAAGAAAATGGTATGTAATCGATGCAGAAGGCGAAGTATTAGGTCGTCTAGCTACTCGTGTTGCAAACATTTTAAGAGGTAAAAACAAACCTGAATACACTCCAAACGTTGATACTGGTGACTTTGTTATCGTTATCAATGCTGAAAAAGTTGTAGTTTCAGGTAATAAAGAAACTGATAAAATTTATTATCACCACACTGGTTTCCCAGGTGGACTAAAATCTGCTTCAGTTAAAGAAGTTAGAGAAAAAGATGCAACTAAATTAATCGAAAAAGCAGTTAAAGGTATGTTACAACATAATACTTTAGGTGCTGAACAATTCAACAAGTTAAAAGTTTATTGTGGTCCAGAACATCCACATGCGGCTCAAAAACCTGTTGTTTTGGGAAAGGAGTCTAAATAATGGCAGATTCTAAAGAAATGATTATGGCTACTGGCCGTCGTAAATGTGCGATTGCAGTTGTTAAATTAGTAAAAGGAAAAGGAAGAATTTTCGTTAACGGAAAAACTTTACAAGCTTATATCGGCAATATGCCAGCTGTTGAAATGATGGTTTACAGACCACTTGTTTTAACTGAAAACCAAGAAAAATATGACGTTAGAGTTAAAGCTGTAGGTGGCGGTATTGTTGCTCAAGCTGCAGCTATCAGACATGGTATTTCAAGAGCTTTATTGAAAGCAAACGAAGAATATAAAGCTGTATTGAAAGCTGAAGGTCTTTTAACTCGTGACGCACGTGTTAAAGAACGTAAGAAATACGGTAGAAAAAGAGCTCGTAAGAGATTCCAATTCTCTAAACGTTAATCTTATTTTATTAAAATTTCAAAAACGAGGTTGTATAAAACAGCCTCGTTTTTTTATGCTAAAATTTTAGAAGAGGAGTAAAAAATGAATAAGAAGATTTTGTCTTTTTGTATTTTAGTTTCACTATTTTTGTCAAGTAATATTGTATGTGCACAAAATAGTATAATATCTGCTCCTGTCCAAGCAACCAAGACAATTTTTCAAACAAATATAGAAACAGAGATTGAGAATTTGATTCTTCAAATTTATGGTGAAAAATTTGCTCCAGATGTTTATAATAAGGTTATGGAATTAGCTCAGAAGGCTATTCAAAATCGTTCTGATGACTTAAAAAAAGAAGATTTAACTCGGATTGATGATTGGTATAAAGATGAAATAATATACATGTTTTATGTTGATCAGTTTGGAGTAAGAACTCCTGACAAGCCGAATCAGTTTAAAGATTCTGCAGAAATGTTTGAGTATTTAAGAGATCTTGGAGTAACAACTCTTTATTTATTGCCATTTGCTGATTCACCTATGTCTGATGCAGGATTTGATGTAAAAAATCCACAAAATATTCGTAAGGACTTAGGGGGAACAATACAGTTTAAAGAGTTTATTAAAGAAGCTAAGGAGAATGGCTTTAAAATTAAATCGGATTTAGTTTTAAATCATTTTTCGGATCAACATGAATGGTTTCAAGAACTATTAAAAGGAGATTTAACAAAGCTAAATTATTTTATTGTAAGAAATGAGATGCCGAAGTATAAAAAATATGTAGACACACAGGCTGGAACGATAGTTGAGTATCAAGAAGCTGATGGAAGAGTTTCTAAACGTCGATTAATTTTTCCTGAGATTACTGAAAATCATTGGCGAGGGGTAAATATAAATGGTGCTGATTATTTCTTCTATCATACATTTTATCCGTTTCAATTAGATATAAATTGGCAAAATCCAGAGGTTTTGTATTATTGTCTTGAAACTATTAATTATTGGACAAATCTTGGTATTGATATTTTTAGATTAGATGCTGTTCCGTATTTATATAAGGAAGTCGGAACAAATGCAGAGAATTTACCTAAAACCCATGCAATTGTTAAATTGTTGAGTAATTATATTCAAATGACAGCTCCAAGAACTGTTATTCAAGCAGAGGCCTGTCAATGGCCAAATGACATATTGCCATATTTTGGAAAAGAAAGAAAAGTTAGAACTTTAATTAATAATGAAGAAAAAAACCTTAAACGTACTGATGAATTTCAAATTGCATATCATTTCCCATACATGCCTGCTATTTGGGCTTCTTTAGTAACTGGTGACAAATCTCATTTTGTAAATGCATATAAAAATACTCCTATTATTCCTCAAAGTTCAACTTGGGGTGTGTTTTTAAGAGTTCATGACGAATTATCTTTAGAAATGGTTGATAAGGAGACTCGCGAAATTGTCTATAATGCATTGATTAAAAAAGGGGCAGAGTTTAGAAAAGGTCTTGGCGTAAGTGGTAGGATGGCGAACTTTTTAGATAATGACCCAAATCGTATTGAGATGGCTTTTTCTATATTACTTTCAATGCCAGGCATTCCAATTATTTATTATGGTGATGAGGTGGGTGTAAGGAATAATTTTGAAAATGCAAAAGAATCTGCAAGAGCTAGATTTGAAAGAAGTAAACTTGCTAAGTTTAAACTAACAAGCTATTTTGATAGCCGTGATATAAATCGTGGTGCAGTTCCTGCAAAATTATTTTATGGTTCTTCAAAAGATTATTATGAATTTAATAGTAAAGTTTATAAAAAAGTTAAAAACTTGATTTCATTAAGAAAACGACTACCTTCAATGTCTAGAGGTGATTTTACTTTGTTAAAAACTAAATCTCCAAGCAACTTTGCTTATATAAGAAGTTTGGATGATGAAAAAATCCTTGTTATAAATAATCTATCTGACGAAAAGTTGATTGCAGAAATAACTATACCAATGAGTGTGGTTTTAGAATCTGAAGGTAATAAAATCACAAGTTTCAAAAACCTTGTAAATGGTGATGATGTCAAAGTAAATATTTCTTTAAAGAATAGAACTATGAATTTAAGAATAGCCCCTTATGGAGTTGTTTGGTTAAAATTATAATCTAAAAATTTCCATAGTTTCAGTATCAATAATATTTATTAATTTTTTGCTTTTTTCTTCTAAGATTTCTGCTATTACCATTAAATTTGCAGTAGCAGAATCAGTATTCATATTACAATAATCAAAAGCTATCTCTCCAAGACTATTAATATCACATGCCAGTGAGGTGCCTTCTCTAGATATATTTAGAGCATGCTCTTTTATTTTTTTTATTCTTTTACAATCTTTTTTTAACATTTTTTACTCCTTTTGTTAAGTTATTTTAAAACATTATTTGCTAAAATAAAAACTATTTTGCTTAAATGTAAAATAATAATAACAAAATTTTACTTGTTAGTCAAGTTATTCGTCCTAGAGTATAATTATTTCTATGAGAAGAAATGTTAAAGAACAAATAAAAATATTATTAGCTGAGCGAGATGTAAAAATGAAGGAACTTGTTTCTGAGCTTGCACAAAAATTTGGCGCATCTACTTCATTGTCTAATTTTTCTTGTAAACTAAGCAGAGGTACTTTAACTTACAATGAAGTTTTGGACATTTGTGACATTCTTGGCTACGATATCGAGTTTAAAAGTAAGTTTTAGTATAAATATTCACCAACCCACTCTGCGATCATTTTAGCAAGCCCTGGATCGTTTTTTATCATTAACATGCCTGTTGATTTTGATTCAGAGGTAAATGTTGCAAACTCATCTTGAGCAAATCGCATAAGATAAATTTCAGCATCTTTTGTCATTATATCGTCAGTACCTGATATTGAAAGAAAATCAACACCATTTAAATGTGCCATATTGACAGGAATATATAAGCCTTTAGCTTTAACGACAGGGGAAATCATAACAATTGTTTTAGGATGAATAGGCATTTTATCTGCAGCTATAATCCCTGTACTAGCTCCAATATCTGCTCCTACAATTGCCCAATTGCTAAAAAAAGTTAATTTTGGATATTCTTCTTTAATCTTATTTATAACAGCCAGTACGTCATCAGGATATTTTGCGTACGCAGAGTTTTTTAAATTTTTCCAAGATGTTTTTGTTAGTTTTGAGTTATAAATACTAGCACCGTGACCTCTTAAATCAATAGCTAATACAGCATAACCTTTTGCGCTAAGTTCACTAGGTAATGTTTCCCACCATTGAGAATTATACCCAAGTGAGTGCAGAAGAATTACGGTTGGAAACTCTTTTTTATTTTTTACTTTTGGATATGTTAAAGTTGCTTCAATATTGAAGCCATCTTCTGCTATTGCTTTAATTTCTTTTTTTACAGTATTCTCTGCTGCATTTGCAGAGATATTTATAAATAATAAAAATAATGTTAATATGTAAATAATAATTCTCTTCATATATATTATTATAACATGTTAAAACTTAGGTTTACAATTCTTCATAAAAAAGGCAATTATTAAACGCTTATATACTTTATATATATAACAACAATTTAAGGAGAGACTATGTCACTGGTAATAAATGCAAATATGAAACTTTTTGCAGATAAAATGAATATCACATCCACAAGGATGATTCGTGACTATGGGCTTTCGACTATTGATGAGATTATTGAAGCAGAGGCAGAGCGTGGAAATACAAGCGCTGTTAATTATGCACGAGCATATTATCATTCACCAGAAAAACTTATAAAATTATTTAAATTAACTAATGTAGAGAATAAATTTGTGTTAATAAATTCAATGGATGATTCGACTAGGCGTCAATTATTACCGTTGCTTGAACAAGAAGATTTGTTAATGGGCATGTATTTTTTCACCCAAGAAAAATTATTAGAAATGCTTATGAAAGTAGATATTGAAGAGCTTGTACGAGTTGTTCAAGAGGCGTTTCCACTTGAGCAAATTGTCATGATGTTTCCTGAAGAAGATTTAGCTGAATTTATGATGAATAAAGATTTAGAAAGAACTGATGTAATGGAGCAAATAAAAATTATGCCACCAGAAATGTTACAACAGTTTATTGAAGGTGTAACAGGCATGCCAATGGAACAAACTGGTTCAAATAATTTTATTAAAAGCTTGGAACAAATGTCAGATGATAATTTTAAAAAATTTATGTCACAAATAGATCCAGATGTTCAGCGCCAGTTAACTTTTCAGTTAACAAAAGAAAAGCCTGAGTATTTAACATTATTTAATAATGAATGTTATGTGAATATGTTAAATACATTAATGAAGCCCGAAATGGTTAAGCCAATGATTATGTTGAATAAAGAAACTATGGTAAATATGTTAAACGAGTTACCTGATGAAATGATGTCGATTGTTGCAGCTCAAATTGATCCGAAAGATTTTGCGGAATTCTTACAAGACGGACACATGGATTTATTAGAAAAAGCAATGATGATTTAGGATTCAAAAATTTTTCGAACATAATAATTTTCATCATTTTTAAGAAGTTCTTTTAAAGAATCGAATTCAGGGTTGTCTAGCTTAACTAGGATTTGTGCAGCTTTTTCTCTTATTGTATATTCTCTTTCTTTAGAAGCCTTATCAATTATTGGGAATAGAGTTTTTAGAGGAATTGAATCTGCATAATATTTTAGGGCTTCAAGACACCAATATAATTTGAACAATTGTTTATTTATTACGTATTTTTTATCTCTATAAATAAATTTATCTAATTCTATAAAAGTTTCGTTTATAAGTTTTATAATTTGAGATGAGTATTTTGATGCAAACTCTTGATTTGAATTTAGAATTTCAGCAGAGTCTATTACTAATCTACAAATATTGCCATTGATGTCAATAGAAGCTTGTGCAAATACTTCAGCTTGTGTGAAAAATTCTACAAAATCTTTATTTTGATTTAAAAGTTGATTTATTTTTAAAGCAACAGCTTCTCGAATTTTACCATCACATCCTGTTAAATTTGAAATAAGGATTTCAGCTTCTTCTTTATTGTTTAGTGTTTTGAGCTTTAATGCAGCAATTTGTTTTTCTGGAATATTACCGTTTTTTAGCATTTCTAAAAGCTCTATATGTGAAAACTCTTTTTCAGCCATTTCCAAAGCTTGTTCAAAATTTGTATCTAAATCTTTATAAAAACCTGTATTCAAATTGTTCACCTTAATATCTTGTATGTATATTTTAGCACAACGTATATTGAATTGGGATTAAATAAAAGTTTTAATATATAATAATTGTAAGGAGAACACTATGGAGATGTTTTTAAATTTAATACAAAAGGTTTTTATTTTTGAAAAAGAGCCTCAAAAAATTGGTTTAAGTCAGTTTAAAGAACCTGACGTAAAAGAAGAAAAAAAAGTTGAACCTTCTATCAAGAATAAGGATGTTAAGCTTTCTGACTTAATGCGCCGTTGTTAAACTTTTTTTATTAGAAATCCAAATCGTTGATATTTATATTCAAAGTAAGAGCTTTTTAGTTCTCCTAGTTGAGTATATTTTATGTTTAATTTATCTAAGAGTGTTTTTTGCACTTCTTCTTCGATTTTTCCTTGATTAATGATAAGCATTTCTCCATTTTGTTCTAAAATAGAGTAAGCATGTTTTAATAAAGCTTCAGGATAAAAATATTTTTTGGGTAATCCCCAATAAGTATGTGGTTCGACCAAGACGAATGGTAAAAACCAAATGATATAATTATATTTAGTTGTGATATTAAGTAAATTATCTGCAATATAATTTGTATTTTGAAGCCCTTTTGTATAATATTTCGCTACTTCATATCTTGAATAGAGGTTTGAGTATAGCCTATAAGCATCTAGTTCAACTCCATCAAGTTGAAATTTATTTATGTGTTCACTGAAAAATTCATGTTCACCCTTTGCATAAAACCAATTTTTACAACCAATATCTAAGATTTTAATGTTTTCTTCTGTAGGTTTGCTGAAATTTTGAGCTAAAATATCTTTTGTGTAAAGATTTTCAAGTTTATTACGCTCAATAAGGTTATGGTTTTTCTCAATAAAATTTTTTCTAGAGAATCCTGTTTTATTACGTATAAAAAAATCAATATTATTTTTTAGATCTTCAAGCATTCCAAATCCTTTAATGATTCAATAACATAAGGTGAAGTATCTTTTAGCTTGTCTGATGAAATTTGTCCAGTTGAAACAAGTATAGTATTTTTAATCCCAGCGTTTTTAGCGGAGATATAATCCATTGGTGCATCTCCAATCATAACAGTGTTTTCTGAACTTGAATTAAGGGCCTCTAATGCTATTTTGGTTGGAATTCCGCTTTCTTTTGTATATTCTGAGGTTTCTCTACCAATTACAACATCAAATAAAGATTCCCAGTTGAAATTTTTTATAGTAAGTTCAGTTGATACTACTGAATCTGAAGTTACGACTCCTATTTTAATATTGTTTTTGCGAAGTTCTTTTATAAAATCAATAGCGTTTTCTATTGGCTTTGTATATTTTTCTATTTCACTATAAAAATCTATGCTTACTTTGTCAAAAATGTCGGTAATTTCTTTTTCTGTAGTATAAATGTTAAAATCTTTTAATTTGTTAACAAAAATTTCTATAATTTTCACTCTTGAGTATAAGGCTGTGATTCCTTCTGGAATCATTTTTTTTGTTTCAATATTGTAGCCCAAGATATCACAGAGTTTTGAGTGATTTACGGGATTTAGCTGGAATGTTTCTATTACTTTCAAAGAACGTAATTCTGTCATTTTTCCCCAAAAGTAATGTAAATCAATAAAAGTTCCATCTTTATCAAATAAAACTGTATCAATATTATCTATTGTCCAATCTTTTGATATTAGTTTAATCATTTGTCATATTCCCTACAGAAGTATCAATTAGGCTTTTTGCGATTTTAACAGCTTCATTTAAGGCCTGTTCATTTGTTAAAATATCATCCATTTCTAGATAGTTTTTTACTATTTTTCGAGCAAATGAGCCAACTGCTAAACAATGAGGTTTTACACCACATAATTTTGCCAATTCTGTTGATTTTGTATTAGTACCGCCAGACATCATTATATATACTGGTAGTTTTGAGTTTTGAAAAAGCTGAGCTGTTGCAACAGCTTGAAGGGTTGTTCCCCATTCATCATTGTTACCACTCATAGCAACTCCGTCAGCTTGTATAATTGTTGAGAAATCTTTTCTAGAAGAAATTAATCTTTTTACTCGTTCTATAAGTTTTTTATCACCTAACTCCGAGCGATCTAAGGATATGCAAAGTAATCCGTTATAAATTTCATTAATTTCTTGCCATTTTTCATCAACATCTTTTTCATCTGTTGAAATAGCGTGAAATTCTATACAATCAATACCTTTTTCGATTAATTGGGGGAGTACTTTTTTATAGTCAATTATCTTTGACTCCATATTTATAGCTTTTTGTGGGCATGCGCTTACACATTTAGAACATCCAATGCATCTTTCTTTATTTATCATAAATTTTTCTTTGAAATCTATTGCATTGTGTGGACAAATTGTTTTACACGCTCCGCAAGTTATACATTTTTGTTGATTTATTGAAGCTTTTGTAATATGAGGATCACCTGCAATTCCTACACTAACGCATAAATATCGTGGAGAATCTATTTTAGAATTTATAATCCCTTTTTTTGCAGCTTCTACAATTTCAGGCTTTGCACAAACATCAAAAAAAGCACAACCTGCTTTTGAATAGATTGTAACAAGTCTTTCCACTTCCACTACATCTTCGTTGCCAGCTCCACATACGAGCTTGAACCCTTTTCTTTGTTCAAATAAATCTTTTAGCAATGTTTTCTCGCTTTCTTTAATTTAATAAAAAAATTTTATTACGATAATATGAAAAAATCTAGCAAAAAAATTAACATAGTGTTATTTGTTTTAAGAAATAATTTATGTTATATTATTTATTAAGGAGAGCGTCCTTAAATCCGACTATTTGACTTTTTCTGATTTAGGACTAAGTATATAATACATAGGTAAGGGTATTTTAAATGAAGCTAATCAACAGAATGAAAATGTTTGAACAACAATATGTGTTTTTAAGATGGGCTACTGGAGCTGAGTATGGGAAAATAACATTTGTTGGAGAAGATTACATAGAATTTAATATTATTGATGTTGATACAATGGAATATCGAGAAACCGTTGTTATAAACTCTCAGCTTATTTTAGAAGCGGTATTTGGTGGACCTGATATTTCAAGAATTGTTGCAGAAATTTCATCAATGCTTACAGATTCTTAATTTTATAATATAATTTTTTTATGGTCGCAAAAGCAATAACAGCAGCTACGGTTGGAATTAATGCATACAAGATAGAGGTAGAAGTTGATGTAATCAATTCTTTACCTAATATTAGTATTGTTGGTTTGCCAGATAGTTCCGTAAATGAAGCTCGAGAGCGAGTTCATTCTGCAATCAAAAATTCAGGTTTTTCTTTCCCTTTAGGTAGGGTGATTGTTAATCTTGCACCTGCTGATATAAGAAAAGAAGGTACAAATTTTGATTTACCGATTGCTATTGGGATTCTAAAAGAACAAGGGATTAATATTCCGGATGATTTAACACTGGCTTTTTTGGGTGAGCTTTCTTTGGATGGCTCTTTAAGAGGTGTAAATGGAGTTTTACCTTTGGTATTAGGATTAAAAGAACAAGGTATTTCAACTGTATTTGTTCCTCAAGCTAATGCTAAAGAAGCTGCTCTTGTTCAAGGGATTAAAGTTTTTGGGGCTAATCATTTAAGAGATATTATATCTCATTTTGAGGAATCTCCTTTAAAAGAAACAGTTGTGGATATTAATAAGTATCTTGAAGAAAATGCGCTTACAGATTATTCATTTGATTTTAAAGATGTGAAAGGACAACAAAAAGCTAAAAAAGCTTTGGAAATTGCAGCAGCAGGTGCTCACAATGTGCTTATGTCGGGTTCTCCAGGTTCAGGAAAGACAATGATGGCGAAATGTATGGCATCAATTTTACCACCTCTAGAGTTGCAAGAAGCTTTAGAGCTTACCAAGATTTATAGCATAAGTGGATTACTTTCTTCAGATAAGCCTTTAATGACAAAACGTCCATATAGACCAGTTCACCATACAGCTTCGCCTAATGGAATTATTGGTGGTGGAACAACTCCTCGTCCTGGTGAAATTACGCTTGCTCATAGAGGAGTTTTATTCCTTGATGAAATGGTAGAATTTCCAAGGAATGTACTTGAAGTACTGAGACAGCCATTAGAAGATGGTGAAGTTGTAATTTCCCGTTCAAAAAATTCAATTAAATATCCTAGTAACTTTATATTATTAGGGGCTATGAATCCTTGTCCTTGTGGTTTTTTAGGAGATAGAGAAAAGCAATGTACTTGTTCTGAATATCAAATTCAGCGTTATAGAAGTAAATTGTCAGGCCCTTTGTTAGATAGGATTGATTTAGTTATTAATGTTCCAAGGCTTACAACAGAAGAATTAATTAATACAACAGTAGAAGCTGAGCCATCTTGTCAAATAAGAGAGAGGGTTATAAAAGCTCGTAAGATTCAAGCAAAAAGGTATGAAAAAGATGGAATTTTAACTAATTCTGAACTTACAGCTGATTTAATAAAAAAATATTGTATATTGAATGAAGCTTCTACCCAGCTAATGAAAACGGCTGCGCAAAAATATCAGCTTTCTGGAAGAAAGTACAATAGAATATTAAAGATTGCAAGAACTATTGCTGATTTAGCTGGTGCAGAAAACATTGAAACAATTCATCTAACACAAGCTTTGCAATATAGAAGCGATAATTAACAAGTTTTTTTTAAGCCCTTGTTTTTAAGTCTTTGTTCAATTCTTCTATACCATTTTAATTTTTGTTGGAATAAAGTTTGGTAGCCTGCAAAATTAGCTTTGCTAATATCATACATTTGTTTATCACAAAGAGCCTCTAATGTTTTTGCAAGATAATTAGTATATTCTTTTCTATCAATTTTCCCAGCTTCAAGTTCGATGATTTCTCCCATTTCTACCATAACCTCAGGGCGATTATCTCTTAAAAAGAAATAGTTAACTGCGATAGGCATTAACCCTACTTTGCCATATTTTTTAGCAGCTTTTTCTGCAATATATGCTAAGCCAGAACGAAAATCTATAGGTCTAGCGTTAGGTGGATTAATAATACCTTGTGGGAACAAGTATAAAATAGCATTTGGATTTCCAACTTGTTCAATTGAATATTTTAACGCATCCATAGATGCTTGAGGTGATTTTTTATTAACGCTAAAAGCTCCAGAACGTCTTAGTAGTGGAAAACGATTTAACTCTTCTACCATTAAACGGATTTCTTTGTTAAAGATTCTATTTGTTATATGGTATCCAACAATACCATCCCACCAATTTGAATGTGGAGCAAACATAATGATAGGCATGTTTGGATCTTTTTTGAAATAATTTTCTGCACCTTTATAACGAAATGCATAAAATCTATCTTCAAGCATTCCATAGTAAAAGAAATCTGCAACCTTTAGCCAAAATGGAGTTGTTGCTGCCGGACAGAACTTCTCATCAATATTGCGAAGTTTTGTTGGAGGTACTCCTGAATATAAATCCTCTAGATTAACCATAAGTAAATAATACAACTTCAATCTTTTTTTGTGAACAATTTAGGGCTGAATTTTTACAATCTTAACATATTGAAAAGTTTAAACCAGTTATTTTTATTTTAAGTTTAAGTTGATTAACTCTTTTTGCTTGTGTTAAAATGGTATGGTATAACTTGAATTAAGGGGAATTATAAATATGTTAAGAGCCGGAATTGTAGGACTACCAAATGTAGGAAAATCAACATTATTTAATGCGCTTACTGCGACGAAAAATGCGCAGAGTGCGAATTATCCGTTTTGTACAATTGAACCAAATGTTGGTGTCGTTACAGTTCCGGATGAAAGATTAAAAGTTCTTTTAGATTTATGCAAGGCAAAAGAAATTATTCCAACTGTAATAGAATTTGTAGATATTGCTGGTTTAGTTAAGGGTGCAAGTCAAGGTGAAGGACTTGGAAACCAGTTTTTACATAATATAAGAGAAGTAGATGCTATTATTCAAGTTGTTCGTTGTTTTGATGACGAAAATACAATTCACGTAGCAGGAAAAGTCGATCCAATTAGTGATATCGAAATAATTAACGCAGAGCTTGCTCTTGCTGATTTAGCTTCTGTTGAAAGACGTATCCAAAGGATTCAAAAACAAGCGAAGGGTGGAGATAAGGATGCTGTATTAGAAAATAATGCATTACTTAAACTCCAAGAACTTTTGGGACAAGGTACATTTATTAATCTTGAAGATCATTTTAGTGCCGATGAAATCGCAGTAATAAAACCTCTTAATTTAATGTCTGTTAAACCTGTTATTTATTGTGCAAATGTTTCTGAATTCGATTTGAAAGCTGGTAACGAATATACAAAACGAGTTGAAGAGTATGCGAAATCTCATGGAGCTCAGACTGTTATAATTTGTGCTCGAATTGAAGAAGAACTTGTTGAGTTAGGTGAAGACGGCGCTAAAGAATATTTAGAAGAGCTTGGTGTAGAAGACAGTGGTATTGATAAAATGATTAAATCGGTATACAGATTATTGAATTTAATTACTTTTATAACAGCTGGAGAAAAAGAAGTTCATGCTTGGACTTGTTCAGCTAATACAAAAGCTCCTCAAGCTGCAGGTGTTATTCACACAGATTTTGAAAAAGGTTTTATTAGAGCAGAAGTGACTTCTTATAAGGATTTTGCAGAATGTGGCTCTTATACTGCTTGTAAAGAAAAAGGTGTTACACGCCTTGAGGGTAAAGATTATATTGTTCAAGATGGTGATATTGTCCATTTTAGATTTGCAGTGTAAATAAGTTTTTATAAAATAAATTTGACTTGTAGATAAAACTACAAGTCAAATTTATTTCTAAGCTAGCAATTTTATTTTTTAGAAGGTTTAATAAGATTAAAAGGAGAAAATAGATATGCAAGTTTATAATAATTCACAAATTCTACAATCTATGTCTTATACTAATTTTAAAGGGTTTAAATCAGCTCCAAAATGTGTGGGACTATATGAGAAATATCCTGAATATGGGAAACAATTAATTGATACATTTAAGAATAATTCAAAAGCGATAGAATTCTGTAAAAAATATAATAATGTTGAGTTGTTTTTTTTAGCATGTAAAGATTCAATGAGTGGTGTTGAAAGTTATATCCGTATTCTTTTTGATAATCCTGCAAAGAGTAAATTTTTAGGTCTTTTTGGTTCTATAAGGGATGAAATATCTCTTTCAGCGTATGGGAATGCATACAATATAGAAGATAGCCTTAAAGACAGTACTAATCGTCTGGTAGATGAAATTATAGAAAGCACTGCAGGTAAGTCTGTAAGTGGAATCCTTAATCAACATTTGAAATTAAAAGAAGATGAAATTCAAGAAGCTTTAGCTCAAAAATCTGATAAAATAAAAGAGAAAAAAGAAAATGAAAATAAGGCTCTTACTCTAAAAGAGCAGAAGAAATCTTCTCAAAAAAAATTGGATGCTTCTATTCAAGAGTTAATGGATAGTGTTAAGTAATTTAATTTACTTGATTTTTAAGATAAATCCATTAAAATAGTTTTATGCTAAGGATTTTATTGTTATTAATAATATTTACTTCTTTACCCGTATTTGCGGATTATAACCCACTATCGGATGATCCTATTGAGAGTGTTGAGCAGTTTTATAAAGATGAAGAGGGTGAAGAATCTTCTCCTGAGTTTGAATATACAGCAGGACAAGCTCCTAAATCAAGCGAATCTACCGAAGCTACAACTACTACCGATACTGCAAAACCTATAGAAGCAAAACCAAGCAAAAATTATGCTGAAATCTATAATAATCTTGAGCCTGCAAAACATTCTTATATGCATAATATTGATCCTGACCAATATTATGATATGAAAGATGCAACTTGGGCGCCATATCCGCTTTTAAGACTAAATTCTTATATTTATTTTAAAGAGAATTCAATAGAGCCTGGTTATTATTTACTTACTCCTCGTCAACATAAAGATAAGTGGTATTTATTATTTAAGCAAAATGGTAAAGTCTCACATATAATACCTGTCTATGAGCGTGATATTGTACCAGAATTCTTTTATGATAAACATTTGCCAAAACCCAAATTAACTAAAGCTCAAAAGATTCACATGGGTGCGCTTAGCTTTTTGGGTAAATTTAATAGTACAAAACGTAAGGATCCAATAAAATCATATATGGAAATTACGGATTTAGAAAATCATTTTGTTTCAATCATAATATATTATGGAAACCACAAGTACTCTACAATTTTTAGGACGATTAAGCTGTAGTGAAATGTAGATAGAATACTAAATAAATTAGGCTTGTATATTTATACAAGCCCAATTGTGTATTAAGAAAATTTTTAGTTTAAACTTTTTCTTCTTGCTTCTTTTTTGATACAGAATATCTAGATTTAAAGTTTTCATATTTGCTTACAAAAAGCATATCTTCATCTTTGTTTCTATGATTATATTCGTGTTTTTCAATTGTGCTATCATAAAGCTGAATTACACTTGTTGCTATATTCCCACAGTGAGCAGCGATTCTTCTCATATCATTTAATAAGTCTGAGAATAAGAAGCTTACGTCAGGAGTACAAAGTCCATCTTTTAATCTTTGAATATGTCTGTTTTTAACTTTTCTTATCATTCGTTTGATAACAGCTTCAAGAGGTTCAACTTCTTGAGCTAAAGCTATATTATCCGTTTTATATGCTTCAAAAGACATTAAAAATATTTCTGAAACTGCGTGTACTATAACTTTTAGCTCTTCTACAGCTAATTGTGATAATTTCTTTTCACTATCTTTTAATTTCTCAGCTATCTTAAGAATATAAGTTGCGTGGTCGCCCATTCTTTCGTAGTCCCCAATTGCTAACATTAGTTGAGAAATACGAGCATTGTCCTCTTCTGTTAGTTCTTTTGCCGAAAGTTTTATTAAGAAAGAGTTTAGTTTATCCTCATACATATCAATTTTAGCTTCGTTTGAAGAGATTTGTTCTGCTCTTTTTTTATGATAGCTTTTTAGCATCTTTGTAGAATTTATAAAGTTAAATTCTACCATTTCGGCCATCTTAACTGATTGTCTATAACATTCAGCTATTGCAAAAGACGGAGCAAGTAGTAATCTATCATCAAGAAGTACAGATTCTCCTTTGATTTTTCTATCAGGTACTGTAGCAATTGCGATTTTTTCTAATAGATTCACAAAAGGGAATAGGACAATTGTCGCTACTATATTGAATATAGAATGTACAACTGCTATTCCAAAAGGTGAAATATTGGCGTTATGTAATGCAAATTTTGTTACTGAATAAACCGCAAAATATCCAGACAATAATATAACTGTTCCTAAAAGATTAAATATAACGTGTACAGCTGCAACACGTTTCGCTGCAGTGCTTACTCCGCTTAAACAAGAAAGAACGGCAGAAATACAAGTACCAATATTTTGTCCCATAATAATTGGAACTGCCATGCCATAAGTCATTCCTCCAACCATTGATAAAGCTTGTAATATACCAATAGAAGCCGCTGAACTTTGGATTATTGCAGTAACAATAGCACCTATAAATACCCCGAAGACAGGATTGTTGAACATTAATAGTGTTTGTTGGAATTCAGGCATTCCTGCAAGTGGTGACATAGAATCACTCATTACCTTCATACCAAACATTAGGATTGCAAAGCCTATAAGTATTGAACCAACACTTTTGCGTTTATTGCTTTTTGCTACCATTATCATTATTACACCTACAAGTGCCATAATTGGAGAAAACGAATCTGGTTTTAATAATCTGACAAAAAAGTTTGTACTTTGTATTCCTGATAAACTTAAAATCCAAGCTGTAATTGTTGTTCCAATATTAGAACCCATTATAACCCCAATTGCTTGAGATAGTTTCATAATACCAGAGTTAACAAGACCAACTAGCATAACAGTAACGGCAGAAGATGATTGTACAGCAGCTGTAATCCCCGCACCAAAAATTAATGCTTTAATTGGATTAGCAGTCATTTGTCTTAAAATTCGTTCTAATCTACCACCAGCAATTTTTTCTAAGCCAGATGACATTATGGTAATACCATATAAGAAAAATGCTAGGCCTCCGCATAGTGTAAATATTGAAAATATATCCATATTTTTCCCTTCCAAGTTATCCTTATTTAGGCATATATTCTAGTTTATCACAAGGATATTTTTTCTTCTGTATTATTGTTTCAAAATGTTTACAAAAAAAGAAAATTTTAACCTTTTTGTTACAAAACTTAATAATTTACATAAAAAAAGGAAATTTTTTAAAATATAAATACTTTATATATACATAAGAGATATTTAAAATAAGAGAGGCTAACATGACAACTGAAAACAAAAGAAGATTTACTGTTATTGAAAATACTGAAATTAAAACACAAGATTTTAGTGAAAAAGAAACAAATAATTATATGTCAAATCCTATGTATCAAAAATTGTTAAATTTTAAAAATTTACAAGATCAACAGAAAAAAAGATTTTCAGTAGATGATTTGTTCAAATTGTGTTAATAATAATTATTATTAATATATTTGAATAGGTTAAAACATGTATCAAATAAAGTCACGTATATATTTAGATTTTGATAAAACACAAAAAAGTGGTATTTGTAATTGTATACGCGCATTAGTTAAACAAAATCTTGAATTAACAAGTATAGAAATATTAGAGAAGTTTCTTGAAGATGAAAAGTATTATTTAGAGCTGAAATCTTCAAGATTTCCATTTTTGGAAGATTTTATTGATGATGAGAGGTTTATAAAAGATACAGAAGCATACATTTATGAATGTAAGAAATATTACTCTTATAAAGAATCGCAACGTCCGTTTATTGAAAAACAAAAGGAATTTGATAAGCAAAAACGAAAATTTTTACAAGAAGTGAAAATGTCTAAAGAAGCGCCAACAAAAAAACAGTTGTATTATTATGATAAACTATGTAAAAGGTATGATATAGATAAAAAAGATGTTGAAAACTTATCAAAATTAGATTTAAGAGATGAAATAGAAAGAATTTTAAATGAATATTCAAGAGTTGATAAAAATATTGATTAATGCTGGTTTGGAAGAAAATGAAGCTAAATGTGAAATAAAAATGCTTTTGGAACATTTTTATAATATTTCTTCTAAAGATATCTTACTCGGTAAAGAGCTTCTAGAAGAAGAGTTTAATAACCTTAAAGAGAAAGTTATATACAGAGCTAAAACAAGGACTCCTATTCAATATATAATTGGTGAAGCTTGGTTTATGGAAAATCGTTTTAAGGTTACCCAAGATGTTTTAATCCCTCGAGATGAAACAGAAATCCTTGTAAGAAAAGCTATTGAAATAATTGATAAGAATGCTTTTGAAGATGTTTTGGATATTGGAACAGGGTCTGGGTGTATAGCTTGTACTATAGCAAAAAAAACAAATGCAACAGTTTTGGGCGTCGATATTTCTTCAGATGCACTAAGGATTGCATTAGATAATGTTACTAAACTAGGGATAAATAATAAAGCCGTTTTTAGGAAATCAGATTTGTTTGACAAAATAAGAGAAGGTGAAACTTTTGATTTGATTATATCAAATCCGCCTTACATACCTATTGGAACTATTTTATCAGAAGAAGTTAAATGCGAGCCTAAAATAGCTCTTTTTGCAGAAGAGAAAGGTTTATATTTTTATCGCAAAATTATTGAACAAGCACCTTTGTATCTAAATAACGGTGGATATTTAATGTTTGAATTAGGTATTGATGAGGCAGAATACGTAAAAAATATGATGGAAAAAGATTTTGAAAATATTGAAATTATAAAAGATTTAGCTGATATAGATCGAGTTATTATAGGTAAACTTAAAATCTAGTTTTGTCTTTGTATAATCTTGGCATTGAAAATATTTATTTATACCCTCTTGCAAAAATCTTTAACTTCTATTAAGATATATATATTAATATTAAGAAATTAGAAGAAATGTAAAAATCAATAAAGGTGGTAACATGGCGGAAAATGAAGAAATGCTAGAAGAGATGAGTGAAGAAGAGACTCGTCAAAAGATATTAGTTGCTGATGATGAAGCTAGTATCAGAAGAATCCTTGAAACTCGTCTTAAAATGGTAGGCTATGATGTTGTAGTTGCAGAAGACGGTGAAGAAGCTGTTGATGTGTTCAACAAAACAAATCCAGATTTGGTAGTATTGGATGTCATGATGCCAAAAATGGATGGTTATGGTGTAACTCGAGAAATCAGAAGAACATCTGATGTTCCTATTATTATATTAACAGCTTTGGGTGATGTTTCTGAAAGAATAACAGGTTTAGAATTAGGTGCAGATGATTATGTTATTAAACCATTCAGCCCTAAAGAATTAGAAGCTCGTGTAAAAGCTGTTTTAAGAAGAACTATTTCTAAGGATATTATGATTCCTGGTAGCGCTGGGGCATCTCCTGTTGCTGGCGGAAAAGGTGCTAAGAATGTAATTACTACAGGTGCAATTAAAATCGATACAGCAAGACGTCAAGTTTATAGAAAGAATGAACGTATTAGATTAACAGGAATGGAATTTAGTTTACTTGAATTGTTGGTAAATAATTCTGGCCAAGCTTATTCAAGAAATGAAATCTTGCAACACGTATGGTCTTATCCAGCAGATCATAGAATTGATACAAGAGTTGTTGATGTTCATATTTCAAGATTACGTTCAAAATTGGAAGCAGATCCGACAAACCCTGAGTTAATTTTAACAGCTCGTGGTATAGGATATATGTTCCAAAGAATTAATTAGAGATAAAAGAATTTTTAGAGGGCGGTTTGCTTTGCAAACCGCCCTCTTGATTTATAAAATTGATTTGGTATACTAGGAATTGTCGGAAATATGGCGCCTGTCGTCAAGTGGTCAAGACCTCGGATTGTGGTTCCGATATGCATGGGTTCGAATCCCATCAGGCGCCCCATAAAAAAGACTTTGGCTTTTGCCAAGGTCTTTTTTATTTGAGAGATGAGGGTGAGAAGCCATTTGAGGGTTCGAGCGAGGAGCGAGCAGAGTGCGAAGTGTTTTTACGAAAAGAATGAAATTCTTTGAAGTAAAACACGTAGACACGTTTAACGCGAGCGACTCAAGACAATCCCATCAGGCGCCCCATTTATAAAAATAGACCTCTTTAGAGGTCTATTTTATTTTAATATCAACATTTTTCTAGGCCTAGCCTCTTAATATTGTCAGGCAGGGCTAACCTTCAGATTACCTTATGTAGTAAACATAAGCTGATTTATTCTTTCATTAATCAAATTTTTAAGCGCTTTTAAACTTTCTACATCAACTGATTTACAACCGAAAACAGCCAGAATAGTATCTCCAAGTATGGCTAGAAAGCCTTTGCTTTCTTCTTTTTGTATCATATTATTAATTATTTCTAGATATTGTTTTAATGTTTTTACATCGGTACTATTAGAAACAAATTCTATTTGTTCTTTACCTAAATTTGTTTTATTTGCTTGTGATTTTGCAACTTGTAATATATCTACCGTTTTTATACTTTTAGATGAAATAGAATCTGCATTTTCTGGCATAAAACATCCTCCTTTATATATAAGTATTTTTCTCTTACAAAATTGCCTTTTTGGAACAAACTTAATCAGAATTGTTACAATTTGTAAGAAATTTCTTAACCTGCTCAATAGTATCTTCATCGTGCAAACATAAATGTAGAAATTCAACAATATAAATCAGCTTTGGTTCGAAGTTTATACCATCGCTTGCCCCATTTACATTAGCCTCGTAAGAGGCATTTTTTGTAAGGAGGTCGAGTGATGTCAAGACTAAATGAAAGAATTGAAAACTTTAATAAAGCTTTTAATATTTATAGTGAGGCCGTAGAAGATTTTGTGTATTTTAATGAGTGGTTTGGGTGGATGTAAAAAGTAAAAATGTCATCCTGAATTTATTTCAGGATCTTACTAGAATGTAGTAAACACGCTAAGTCGGTAAGATGCTGAAACGAGTTCAGCATGACGAAATAGGTTGGAAGTTTGCGATTTCAAACTACTCCAAAAGAACCTTTTTTTGCACCTTTTTGCACATTCTTGCACAAAATTGCACTATTTTTGCACAAGCTTCAGAAAAAAGATCGAGCGTTAGCCCGACACATTTTATATTTATTAAACCTTATTATAGTATGTTTTAAGAATTTCAAGACATTCCTTTACATCATCAGATAAGTTAGGATATTTTGATTTTATAACATTCATTGTGAATTCAGTACTATGCAAAGGGATACTACGTTTTAAAATAGCTTCATCCAACATTTCTTCTAATACTGGATTAGGTTTGATACTACTTTTTAGTATAGGATTTTGTGTAAATTTGGTTAAAAGTTCTGGTTTATCCCAAGGCTTAGAAAGGATTTTAAAACTTACATCTGGCTTGTACATGCTATATTCCTTAAATTTTATATATAACATTATTTTAGCATGGAAATATTTATGCCAAGCAATGCTTGACATACAATTTAATCATCAAACATACTATTCTTTCTTCTCAAACCGAATGTCAAAATACATTTATACACCCCTCACCTGAGTTTCGCCCACACCCTCTCGCAATGGGCGAAGGTAATAAAAGTCCTATTTGGGAATTTTGAAAGGGTAAATAAAAAATTATAGGTTGGCATTACTATGCCAACTATAAATAAAGTCGGCTTGGTAAAGCCGACCTATTAACTGAATTATGGTGCAATTTATTACATCAAACAGGCTAAGCTTTATATAAGTTTTCAAAAGGTAACTGCTGAGCTTTTACGATATTTGCAACTCTAGTGCCGCATTTACTCATATCGTTACCAGCTTCTTTTATGACAGCATTAATCTTGATTTCAGCTTGTCTTATTGATTTCATATTTTTAGCAAAATCTTCATCACTCATATTTTGCCAACCTTGCTTATCTAAAAGGTTCAATATAGTTTCATATTTTTTATAATTATAGTAAATATCTCTAAAAGCATCACTTTGAACATATTCTGTACAGTATTCTTTTTTATAAAAATTATACAAACGGGTAATAAATTCTGGAACTTCTTCATACGCTACTTTAAAACCACCTAATGCATCTAAATTTATACCAGTAAGTTTAAATATTTTTTTACACTCTTCAGGTGATTCAGCATATTTTTCTACAATATTACTGATTTTGTATCTTTTGTAATGAGGATATCGTCTTTTGTCTTCTTCAGTCATCATTGAATTAGCAATATCCATAAGTTCATCTATTTCTTTGCTATACTTACTATCAAGTTCACATAGTTTTATAACATCTTCATAGTCAAAAGGTATTCGTGTATCATTAAGATACTTACTTACAACTGATTTATCAAAGTTAGTCAATGCACATATCCTACGGCAACTGAAAACATCTTTATTATCAAGTCTTTTGATAAGCATATCAACAATTTCTTTGTTTTTATCAATAGCTTTGGTTAAATGCAACATATCATCAAAATCAGGTTCCCAATTGCTACGTTGATACTTATCCCCATACGCTAAAGAGTTTCTTGCATGGGTTACAAGCTTATTTTTATATTCCATTACCAACTCAGGTTCTGCTAAATGCTTGTTTATAACAAATTCCACATCAGCATCATTTGCTTTTCCAGATTCTTTAAATAAAGATGCTAATTCAAATGCTGTTTTAGGATCGGTGTCATATAATTCGGTGGCTTTAATTATAGCAGTTTTATTATATACGTCTATATCACGTGTAATATAATCGTCATAACCGACTTGTATATATTCTTTTATTGTTAATTTTTCTAGATTTTTCCCGAAAATTTTTGCTTCTGGACTTACATCTAAAGAATCTATTATGCTTTGAGGCGTTGTTTCTATTGATTTGTTTACTTGCGCATTTTTGATATTATTATTTTTCTTTGATGCAATTCCTGCAAATCCTAACAATCCAGCAAGAGCTGCTAATATTTTTCCGCTACTCTTTTTAACGGTTTCACTAGTAGCTTTAGATGTTACACCTTTAAATGCAACTTGATTTTCTGGCACTTGAGAATTATTTGGTAAATTATTATTTTTTCTTATGTTAATAGTATTCTGATAATTAGAACAAGAAATTGGAGAAATTGTCATACACATTCCTTTCATAAAAAATTACGCTACACATGTAATTTAAAACAATTTGTTTCAAAAAATTGCTTGATTTTGAAAGATTCGTTATAAAACTTAACATTACAAATGTAATAGAACGAAGAGGTTAGCCAGTAGCCTGTAGGATGTGATAAATTTTAATTTACCGCATCTTTTAAAATATCCGTATATTTACCCCTGTTTCGGTAATCTAGTGATTACCAAAACCTACAAATTCTCAAACACACTGTATTTTCTTCTCAAATTGAGCACTAAAATACATCCGTTGCAGTTTTCACCTTAGATTATGCATTTAATCCATTTGGAAACAGTAATTGTATATTTTCTTCTGTTGGGTTAAATAATCTAGTATTTGCATCGTTATATTTACCATTTACTTCTTCTGGCACTCCTTTAGATTTTAGTAATGCTTGAAGTTCTGTTTCTGATAGGTTTTGTTCTTTTGCAATTTTTCTTACAGAAAAATATAAAGAACGAGCATTTCTTGGCGAAACAAAAACCCTAAAGTAGATTTTTAATATTATCTTACTTTAGGGTTCTTTAATTTAATAATATATCATTTATTCTTCAATACTGTTTTCAATTAATGTTGTTTGTTCTGTTTTAGTTTCAGCTTCTTGCATTGCACAAGAACCAGTTGCAGGATCGTAATCATCATCTTTATCCGTGTTTACAATCTTGTTAACAGAAACAACTGTATCATTTTCCATTAAGTTTTGTGCTCTTACACCAGTTGCAGGTCTGCCTTGACAAGAGATATCGCCAGCTTTAATTCTAGTTACGATACCGCTTGATGTTACTAGCATAATTTCATCTTTTTCTTCAACGATTGTTAATGCAACCAATCTAGACATATTAGATTTAAATTTAGTTGCAATTAAGCCAATACCACCTCTGTTTTGTGAACGAAATTCAGATAATTTTGTACGTTTTCCAAATCCGTCAGAAGTTACAACTAATAAATCAGCATCATAATTACGAGGGACGATATCACAGCCGATAATTGTATCAGCAGAACGTAATTTCATTGAATTAACCCCTCTTGCGCTTCTGCCTAATGGTCTTAAATCTTCAATTGGGAATCTAATAGCCATACCGCAAGATGTACCGATAATAATTTCGTCATTTGGATTTGCTAGTTTTACCCAATTCAACTTATCGCCTTCTTCAAGCGAAATTGCAATAATACCGCTTCTTCTAATATTTGCAAAATTATCTAATTCAATTCTCTTAATATAACCTTTTTGAGTTAGCATGATTAAATTCAAATCATGTGAGAATGTACTTACAGGAACAACTGCTGTAATTTTTTCTCCTTGTTCTATTGGAAGAACATTTACAATTGGTAGTCCTTTAGATTGTCTACCGCCTTCTGGGAAGTCATATACATTTAAGCTGTATACAATACCCTTAGAAGAGAAGAATAATACTTTGTCATGCATCATTGCAGTAAAGAAATGTTGTATATCATCATCTTCTTTTGTTTTAATTCCAGCTTTACCTCTTGTTGCACGATTTTGACGCTCAAATGTATCTAAAGAAATTCTCTTTAAATATCCTTGGTGAGTAATAAATACAGCCATTGGTGTATTTGGAGTTAAATCTTCAATTGTAACTTCTCCTTGTTCTGGAAGAATTTGAGTTTTTCTATCGTCACCATATTTTTCTTTATCTTCAATAAGTTCTGCTTTAATAATATCAAGAACTTTTTGTCTATCAGCAAGGATTTCTTCGTACTCTTGAATCTTTTTAAGTAATTCATCATATTCATTTTTAATCTTATCTTGTTCTAAGCCTGTCAATCTTCTTAATTGCATTTCTAAGATTGCATTGGCTTGGTCTACGTCTAAACCAAATCGACTCATTAAGCCAATTCTTGCTTCATCAGTAGTTTTTGATTTTTTGATTAATTCAATAACTTCATCTAATGAGCCTAATGCAATTAATAAACCAGCTAAAATATGAGCTCTAATTTTTGCTTTTTTCAAGAAGTAAATAGTTCTTCTTGTCACAATTTCAACTCTATGTTCTACAAATTCGCTTAATACTTCGTATAAGTTCAACAATCTTGGCTGTTTACCACAAAGCGTAACCATGTTTACACCGAATGTCGTAGCTAGTTGAATATATTTGAACAAGTTATTTTTAACAACTTCTGGTTTTGCGTCACGTTTAAGTTCGATAACTATACGCATACCATCTCTGTCTGATTCATCTCTTAAATCAGAAATACCATTGATTCTTTGTTCTTTAACCAAATCTGCAATTTTTTCGATTAATTGCGCTTTGTTAACTTGATAAGGAATTTCTGTAACAATAATTGCAGTTCTTGTTTGTCTACCTGCGCCACCAGGAATTTCTTCAATAGTAGCTACTGATGACATTTTTATAGAACCACGTCCTGTTTCGTAAGCTTGTTTAATATCATTTAAACCAATAATTGTTGCAGCTGTTGGGAAGTCTGGACCCTTAATATGTTCCATCAATCCTTCAATAGTGATTTGAGGGTTATCAATTAACGCTATTGTTCCATCAACAACTTCTGATAAGTTATGAGGAGGAATATTTGTTGCCATACCTACTGCAATACCAGATACTCCGTTTAATAAAAGCATAGGTAATCTTACAGGCAGTACAGAAGGCTCTTCTAATGAACCGTCAAAGTTTGGAACAAAATCAACTGTTTCGCAGTCAATATCAGCTAACATAGAAGTTGTAATTTTGTGCATACGTGCTTCTGTATAACGCATTGCAGCAGCTCCATCACCGTCAACTGAACCGAAGTTACCATGACCATCAACAACTAGATAACGAGTGTTGAAATCTTGAGCCAAACGAACAAGAGCTTCATAAACAGAACTGTCGCCGTGTGGGTGATATTTACCAAGAACTTCACCAACGATACGAGCACACTTTTTGAATGGTTTATCAGGTGTCATGCCTAACTCGTTCATTGCGTATAAAATACGTCTATGAACTGGCTTTAGCCCGTCTCTAACATCTGGAAGTGCACGACCAACAATAACAGACATTGCATAGTCAATGTAGCACTTTTTCATTTCTTCTCTTATATTAACTGGTACGATTTTACCGTCCGAAAACATATTTTGTTGACTCAAAATCTTTCTCCTCCATCCCTTATATTTAACATTATACTACCATAAAAATAGTTTGTGTAAAGTTATACGTTGTTTTAATTATTTTTTTATATAAATTGGGGGAGGAATAAGGTGAGATATTTTATTAATTTATG